>NZ_JBEZKL010000011.1:0-89571 GCF_040704695.1 Streptomyces sp. NPDC048411 | reverse complement strand
GGCCGTCGGCCCCGTGGAAACCACCCACCGGGGAGCAGCCACCCACGCCCCCGGCGCGGGCCGACCCCGTACCCGGGTGCCCGGTCCGGCCGTCGGCCTCGTGGAAACCACCCACCGGGGAGCAGCCACCCACGCCCCCGGCCCGGGCCGACCCCGTACCCGGGTGCCCGGTCCGGCCGTCGGCCCCGTGGAAACCACCCACCGGGGAGCAGCCACCCACGCCCCCGGCCCGGGCCGACCCCGTACCCGGGCGCCCGGTCCGGCCGTCGGCCCCGTGGAAACCACCCACCGGGGAGCAGCCCCCACGCCTCCGGCCCGGGCCGACCCCGTACCCGGGTGCCCGGTCCGGCCGTCGGCCCCGTGGAGACCACCCACCGGGGAGCAGCCACCCACGCCCCCGGCCCGGGCCGACCCCGTACCCGGGCGCCCTCATTTAGTGAGGTAGCGCACACCTGCCGTATCGTTGAGGCGATCCACCGACAGATCGGCAGGGCAGTGCGCAGGGAACGGGCAGGAGGCGGCTGGTGACCGTCGACGACACGAGCTCCGGCGCGGGCGCGGAGCCTCCATCGGAACCCTCGGTCCACGCGACGCCGCATCACGAAGTCGACCACACGGCGGAACCGACCGACGATCCCCTCGCGATCCGGCTGGAACAGTTGATCCTGGGGGCCGACCGCCGCTACACCCCGTTCCAGGCGGCCCGCACCGCCGGTGTCTCGATGGACCTGGCGTCGCGGTTCTGGCGGGCCATGGGGTTCGCCGACATCGGGCAGGCGAAGGCGCTCACCGAGGCGGACGTGCTGGCGCTGCGGCGGCTCGCCGGACTCGTGGAGGCGGGACTGCTCAGCGAGCCCATGGCGGTGCAGGTCGCCCGGTCCACCGGACAGACCACCGCCCGGCTGGCGGAATGGCAGATCGATTCCTTCCTGGAGGGGCTGACCGAGCCGCCCGAGCCCGGCATGACCCGCACCGAGGTCACGTATCCCCTGATGGAGCTGCTCCTGCCGGAGCTGGAGGAGTTCCTCATCTATGTCTGGCGGCGCCAGCTCGCCGCCGCGACCGGCCGGGTGGTGCAGGCGGCCGACGACGACGAGATGGTGGACCGCAGGTTCGCCGTCGGCTTCGCGGACCTGGTCGGCTTCACCCGGCTGACCCGGCGGCTGGAGGAGGAGGAGCTCGGCGAGCTCGTCGAGTCGTTCGAGACGACCTGCGCCGACCTGGTCGCCGCGCACGGCGGCCGGCTCATCAAGACCCTCGGTGACGAGGTCCTCTTCGCCGCCGACGACGCGCGCACGGCGGCCGAGATCGCGCTGCGCCTGATAGAGGCGATGACCCAGGACGAGACGATGCCCGCGCTCCGCGTCGGCATCGCGTTCGGCACCGTCACGACCCGGATGGGCGATGTCTTCGGTACGACGGTGAACCTCGCCAGCCGGCTCACCTCGATAGCGCCCAAGGACGCCGTGCTGGTGGACGGCGCGTTCGCGGAGGAGCTGACGCGTAAGGGCGACGCCCCGGCCTCCGAGGCGCAGGCGGCGGAGGAGGCCGCGGCGGCCGAGAAGGAGCGCGAGGGCGGCATGGAGCCGACGGCCGTGCCGAAGTACCGGTACGGGCTGCAGCCGATGTGGCAGCGGCCGGTGCGTGGGCTCGGCGTGGTGGAGCCGTGGCTGCTGGCCCGGCGCGGTACGTCCTGACCGCACTCGCGGACACCCCCCAGGATCCCCCTAAGATCCCTCCGATAACGCTCGTTAACCGGAGGGGTGCAGTCATGACCGTCACGTCCGAGCAGCGGTTCGGGGAGTTCGTCGTCGTACGGGTCCACGAGGGCCAGGACCATGTCGCCGAACTGGTTCTGGACCGGCCCAAGGCCATGAACGCCGTGTCCACGGACATGGCCCGCTCGATCGGTGCCGCCTGTGCGGCGCTCGCCGCCGACCCCGCCGTACGGGTCACCGTTCTCACCTCCAGCCACGAGCGCGCCTTCTGTGTGGGCGCGGACCTCAAGGAGCGGAACTCCTTCACCGACGCCGAGCTGGTGCGGCAGCGGCCCACTGCCCGTGCCGCCTACACCGGCGTCCTCGACCTGCCGATGCCGACGGTCGCCGCCGTGCACGGGTTCGCCCTCGGCGGCGGATTCGAGCTGGCTCTCTCCTGCGATCTGATCGTCGCCGACCGGACCGCCGTGGTGGGGCTGCCGGAGGTGTCGGTCGGCGTCATCCCGGGGGGCGGCGGCACCCAGCTGCTGCCGCGCCGGATCGGGGCGGCGCGCGCCGCCGAGCTGGTCTTCACCGCCCGGCGGGTGGAGGCCGCGGAGGCAAGGGAGTTGGGCCTCGTCGACGAGCTGGTGGAGGCCGGGGATGACCGGACGCAGGCGCTCGCGCTCGCCGGGCGGATCGCGGCCAACTCGCCGGTGGGTCTGCGCGCTGCGAAGCGTGCGCTACGGCTCGGACACGGGCTCGATCTGCGGGCCGGACTGGAAGTGGAGGACGCGGCCTGGCGCTCGGTGGCCTTCTCCGGGGACCGGGCCGAGGGCGTGGCCGCGTTCAACGAGAAGCGGAAGCCGAACTGGCCCGGCGAGTAACGGTACGTCGTGACTTCGACGCGCAGAGCAGGAGATTCGTGGCTTCAAATTGATCAAATCACCACAGATCTACATACGATGTAACGATGGGTGGTGAAGATGTGCGGCTGCGGGCCGTCGTATCGCTTGCGCAGTCGATGGCTGCGGCGCAGGCCCCGCGCGAGTCCTGGCGGGCGGCCGCACTGGGGGCGTGCGAGGCGTTGGGCGGCAGTTTCGCCGCGCTCTCCGTGTGGGAGCGCGGGCCGGGGCGGCTCCGGGTGCTGGTGAACGCGGGTGAACGGGCCGAAGGGGAGGAGGAGTTCCCCGACGAGGAGACGTACCCGGTGCACGAGTTCCCGGAGATCACCGAGTTCCTGCACGAGCGGTGGGCGGGGGGCGGCGAACCGGACGCCTGGGTGGAGACGGCCGACGGGCCGGTCGGTGAGGACGGTGTCGCGTCCGACGTGGAATCGGCGGGTGCGGGCGGGCCCGGGAGCGGTTACCGCCATGAGCGCGTGGCCGCTCTGCGGCGCCGCCGGCGCGGCTGCTGTGTGGTCGCGCCGATCGTGCTGCACGGGCGGGCCTGGGGTGAGCTCTATGTGGCGCGACCGGTGGGGGCGCCGGTGTTCGGGCGGGAGGACGCGGACTTCGCGACCGTGCTGGCAGCCGTCGTCGCCGCCGGGATCTCCCAGACCGAGCGCCTCGAAGAGGTCCGCAGGCTCGCCTTCACCGACCCGCTGACGGGGCTGGCCAACCGTCGCCTCGTCGATGCGCGGCTCGACGAGGCGGTGGAACGGCACCATGCCGACGGCGCGGTGGTCAGCCTGGTCGTCTGCGACCTGAACGGCCTGAAAGAGGTCAACGACACGCTCGGCCACGCGGTCGGCGACCGACTGCTGGAACGTTTCGGCTCGGTGCTGTCACGGTGTGGCGCGATGCTGCCGGGCGCGCTCGCGGCCCGGCTCGGCGGTGATGAGTTCTGTCTGCTCGCCGTGGGCCCCGAGGCGGACGAGGTGATCCGGGTGGCCGCCGAACTCTGCGACCGGGCATCGGGGTTGGAGCACGGTGACGGGGTCGCCTGCGGGATCGCGTCGACCGGCGACCCGATCGGTCCGGTGGTCTCGGCCCGGCGGCTCTTCCGGCTGGCGGACGCCGCCCAGTATCGGGCGAAGGCGGCCCGCTCGACGAAACCGGTGGTGGCGGGGCGGGACGGCGAGGTCATCCGGCTGGCCGACTCGCCGCCGAAGTCCGCTCATGACCGCCGTCGGCTGCGCGGCAGCCGTCCGTAGCGCTCGCGCGGAACCACGATCGGTAAGGGGTCAGCCGCACGATCACTAGTGACATGGAGAGATTCAGTCCGTACGCTTCTGAATATGGATATGCACACAGTCGTGGTGGGGACGTCCGGTACCACCGCAGAGGACGTCATCGCCGTGGCTCGCGCGGGAGCCCGCGTCGAGCTCTCCGCAGCCGCAGTCAGCGCACTCGCCGCCGCCCGCGAGATCGTGGACGCGCTGGCCGCCAAGCCCGAGCCGGTCTACGGCGTCTCCACCGGCTTCGGTGCGCTCGCCAGCCGGCACATCAGCCCCGACCTGCGGGCCCAGCTCCAGCGCAACATCGTCCGCTCGCACGCGGCCGGGATGGGCCCGCGCGTCGAGCGCGAGGTCGTGCGGGCGCTGATGTTCCTGCGCCTGAAGACGGTCTGCTCCGGCCACACCGGCGTACGCCCCGAGGTTGCCCAGACCATGGCCGACGTACTGAACGCGGGCATCACCCCCGTCGTGCACGAGTACGGCTCGCTCGGCTGCTCCGGCGACCTGGCACCCCTCTCGCACTGCGCCCTGACGCTGATGGGCGAGGGCGACGCCGAGGGTCCCGACGGTGTCGTACGCCCGGCCGGTGAGCTCCTCGCCGCGCACGGCATCGCCCCTGTCGAACTGCGCGAGAAGGAGGGCCTCGCCCTCCTCAACGGCACCGACGGCATGCTCGGCATGCTCGTGATGGCCCTCGCCGACCTGAAGAACCTCTACACCTCCGCCGACATCACCGCCGCGCTCAGCCTGGAGGCACTGCTCGGCACGGAGAAGGTCCTCGCCCCGGAGCTGCACGCCATCCGCCCGCACCCGGGCCAGGGCGTCAGCGCCGACAACATGCTGCGGGTGCTCTCCGGGTCCGGCCTCACCGGTCATCACCAGGACGACGCGCCCCGCGTCCAGGACGCCTACTCCGTGCGGTGCGCGCCCCAGGTCAACGGCGCCGGGCGGGACACCCTCGCGTACGCCGGGATCGTCGCCGACCGCGAGCTGGCCTCCGCCGTCGACAACCCGGTCGTCCTGCCGGACGGCCGCGTCGAGTCCAACGGCAACTTCCACGGCGCCCCGGTGGCGTACGTACTCGACTTTCTGGCGATCGTCGCCGCCGACCTCGGCTCGATCACCGAGCGCCGCACGGACCGGCTGCTGGACAAGAACCGTTCGCACGGGCTGCCGCCGTTCCTCGCCGACGACGCCGGTGTCGACTCGGGTCTGATGATCGCCCAGTACACGCAGGCCGCCCTGGTCAGCGAGATGAAGCGGCTCGCGGTCCCGGCGTCGGCGGACTCGATCCCGTCCTCCGCGATGCAGGAGGACCACGTCTCCATGGGCTGGTCGGCGGCGCGCAAGCTCCGTACCGCGGTGGAGAACCTCGGCCGGATCATCGCCGTCGAGCTGTACGCGGCGACCCGCGCCATCGAACTGCGCGCCGCCCAGGGCCTCGCCCCGGCGCCCGCGTCCCTCGCCGCGATCGACGCGCTGCGGGCGGCCGGCGTCGAGGGGCCCGGCCCGGACCGGTTCCTGTCACCGGATCTGGCTGCCGCGGACGCGTTCGTTCGGAGCGGAAAGCTGGTGGCTGCGGTGGAGCCGGTCACCGGGGCACTGGCGTAGGGCACGTCCGCAAAGTCCCGCCCGGCCCGCAGAGTTGCCGGGATGCCCAAGTGGCTCCGCTGCTCGGGGATCCCGGCGCCCTGCTTCGGGCGGACGGCGATGTCTTGCGGCCCCCTGGGGCATCCGGCGGATCTGCGGAGGGGCCTGTCCCTCAAGCCCGTCCGGTGATCGAAACACGCCCTAGGCGCCCGCGCGGCGCCCCGCATGGGCGACGAACGCTGCGCCGATGGTCAGGAACGCTGTGCCACCGATCAGATACGGAGTGGTGTCGACCCCGGACCCGGTCTCGGCGAGCGCCGGCCCGGACACCTCGTCCCCGGCGTTCATGACCGCCGGTCGGCTCGGCGTACCGGCCGCACCGGCGGCTTCGTCCGTCGCGTTGGCCGACGGGACGAACCACAGGGCGCACAACAGCGTGGCCGCCGCGGTGGCGGTCAGGAGCGGACGGCGGGCCATGGCCACGGAATCGATCCCCCTTGTGACAGCAGTGAGTTAGCCGGGTGCGCCGATGCTAATGAAAGCAGCGGGTCGCGGGAAAGCCGGGGGAGCCTTTGGCCCTACGCTCCGGCGTATGAGTACTTCAGAGACATCACGGTTTGTTCGTCTTCGCGTGGAGATGGTGTTGGAGATCACAGACCAGGACGCCCTCAGCGGTACGGCACTGGAGAGCATCGACGCCGAATACGCCGAGCCCGGCGGCGAGTCGGCCGAGGAGCGCATGTATGCCGAGTCCGCGGTCCGGGAAGACGGTGCGGAGGCCCTCGCCTCCCTCATCGACCCGTTCGATCTGGTCGGCGAGGTACCGGGGGTCGAGCTGGCCCAGGCCTCCTGGACCAGCGAGACCATCGACTACGACCCCGAGGAACCGGACGCCTGGGACCTCGACGACGAGGGTTACGGTGACGAGGACGACGACGATGTCGCGCACAATGGGGAGGAAGACGACGACGGGGAACAGCGGTCCAGCCGGTGAACACACCGGCCCCGGCCCGTTTCCGGTGGGCCGGGGCCACCAGGTGTTCAGCCTCTGGAACCACAGCCGTCACGGCTGCGTCGATGAGTGGTGTTCCCCACATCTTTGACGGATGCGGAACGGAGGGCTCCCTCCCGGGTGTTCCTGGAACATTGACGGGGTACCGCCGGCCGGCGGCTCTGTGCGGGGTTATGGGGGATACGGCAACGATGGAGAAGCGTGTGATGACGGACAGCAAACGACGCAGGGGCCTGATGGCCGCGTCCGCACTGCTCGGCGGCGTTCTGGTGCTCACCGGCTGCAGCGACGGCGGCGACAAGGGCGGCAGCGCCGGGAGCTCGAAGAAGTCGCAGGCGGCAGAGGTCGACAAGGCTGCGGCCCAGGACGCTTCGGAGGCGCAGATAGCGATCTCGCCGAAGAACGGCGCGACCAACGCCAGCATCAACAACGACGCCAAGGTCACCGTGGCCAAGGGCAAGCTGACCGAGGTCACCATGACCACGGCGGCCGGCGCGAGCGTCCAGGGCACCCTGGCGGCCGACGGCACGAGCTGGCAGCCGAACGGGCAGCTGGAGCGCTCGACCACCTACAAGATCAACGCAACGGCCAAGGACTCGAAGGGCCGCGAGGCTCACGAGAACTCCTCGTTCACCACCGTGTCGCCCGCCAACAGCTTCATCGGGAACTTCACCCCCGAGGACGGCTCCACGGTCGGCGTCGGCATGCCGGTCTCGATCAACTTCAACAAGCCGATCACGAACCAGAAGGCCGTCCAGGCCGGGATCACCGTGACGTCCAGCAGCGGCCAGCAGGTCGTCGGCCACTGGTTCAACTCACAGCGTCTGGACCTGCGCCCCGAGCAGTACTGGACGGGCGGCTCCACCGTCACGCTGAAGCTGGCGCTGGACGGCGTCGAGGGCTCGAACGGCGTCTTCGGTGTGCAGCAGAAGACGGTCACCTTCAAGGTCGGCCGCAACCAGGTCTCGACGGTCGACGCCGGCACGAAGATGATGACCGTCACCCAGGACGGCAAGACGATCAAGACGATCCCGATCTCGGCCGGTTCCCCGGCCAACCCGACGTACAACGGTCAGATGGTGATCTCCGAGAAGTTCAAGGAGACCCGGATGAACGGTGCGACGGTCGGCTTCACCGACGCCGACGGCAAGGGCGAGTACGACATCAAGGACGTGCCGCACGCCATGCGGCTGTCCTCGTCGGGCACGTTCATCCACGGCAACTACTGGGGCGCGCGGTCGGTCTTCGGCAGCGCCAACACCAGCCACGGCTGCGTCGGCCTCCCCGACGTCAAGGGTGCGAGCGACGCCAACCAGCCCGCCGCGTGGTTCTACAACAACTCGCTCGTCGGCGACGTGGTCATCGTCAAGAACTCTCCGGACAAGACCATCACCCCCGACAACGGCCTCAACGGCTGGAACATGAGCTGGGCCGACTGGCAGGCAGGCTCCGCAGCCTGACCCCGGAGGGCGTCCCCGGACGCCCTCCGTATCCCATGCTCGACCGCGTACCCGCGCAATCCCCGACGCCACGTACGTACGCAAGGCGGCGGCACCCCGGATCCCCTCGGATCCCCGGTGCCGCCGCCTTCGTCGTCCGGAAGTGTTCTCATCCGGATCTCATCGCGGCCTTAACCCGCCATCACAACCCGTCCATAGCGTCGCGCCATGTTCTTCACCTACCTCCGTCCTCGTCGCCGCCTTCCTGGTCGCGGGACTGCTCACCTCCTCCGCGGTCAGCCGCCGGGTGAGGGAGTTCGGCACGCTGAAGGCGCTCGGCTGGAAAAGCGGCCGGGTCACCCGACAGGTCGTCGGCGAGGCCCTCGTCAACGGTCTGATGGGTGGTGTCCTCGGCATCGCGGTCGGTCTGGCCGGCGCGTACATCGTGACGGTCATCAGCCCCACCCTCACCGCGCAGCTCGGCGGCTCGGGCGGCGGTGGCGGCATGGCCGGCGGCCCCGGCGGCATGGGCGGCCCGGTCCGGCAGGCGGCGGCCAAGTCCCTCGACATCGCGCTGACCGCACCCGTCTCCCTCTCCACCATCCTCGTCGCCGTCGCGCTGGCCGTGGCGGGCGGACTGATCGCCGGCGCGTTCGGCGGCTGGCGGGCCTCCCGGCTGCGCCCCGCGGACGCGCTGCGCCGCGTCGAATAGCCCGCCCGCGAGCCCCACCCCTTTCAGCCCAGCAGGAGTTGACCCATGTACACGCTCAGCGGCGTCACCAAGCGCTACACCCGCGGCAAGTCCACCGTCGATGCGCTCGCCGGCGTCGATCTGACCATCGAGGACGGCGGACGCCTGGTCATCCAGGGCCCCACCGGCGGCGGCAAGTCCACGCTGCTGCAGATGCTCGGCGGTCTGGACCGCCCGACGGCCGGCAGCGTCGAACTCGACGGTGTGGACCTCGCGAAGCTCAGCGAGGCCAAGCTCACCAAGGTACGCGCGCAGAACATCGGCTTCGTCTTCCAGAGCTTCAACCTCATCCCGACGCTGACCGCGCAGGAGAACGTCGAGACGGCGCTCGTCCCGCTGGGCGCCAGGCCTGCGGAGCGGCGCAGGCGGGCCGCCCGGGCGCTGGACTCCGTCGGACTCGGCGAACGGCTCGGACACCTCCCGAGCGAGATGTCCGGCGGGCAGCAGCAGCGTGTGGCGATCGCACGGGCCCTGGTCAAGCAGCCGAAGGTGCTGCTCGCCGACGAGCCCACCGGCAACCTCGACGAGTCGATGCGCGACGAGGTCATGGAGGTGCTGGAGACGATGTGGAAGGAGCACGGGCTGACCTTCATCATGGTCACCCACGACAGCGCGATCGCCCGCAGGGCGCCGCGGCTGGCGACCATCCGCAAGGGCCGCGTCACGATCACGGAGAACGCGGCGGCCTGACGTACGGGCGCCAAGGTGCGGCGTACGGACGCGGATGTGTGACGCACGGACACACCGGACGGACACACCGGCCCTCTGGACAGGGGCGACGGCGCCAACACCGTTGCCTCTGCACGACGGTGACGCTTCCGTAGGCGGTCCGGTACGCGGCCGCGTAAGCGGCGCCATGGCACCATCACGCCCGCTCCCGTTCGCTCATCGCATTAATCTCGCAGTCATGACCGCTGCCATCACCGCCATGATCACCGCAGTCGTCGGTGTGCTCGGCACCCTGTTCGCGCCGATGCTCGCGCAGCGGATGACCGCACGGGAGCGCCAGGCGGAGGCCCAACTGGCCGACACGCGGCGGAGGTTCGAGGAGCGGCGCGCCCAGTACACGGCCATGAACCGGGCCTCCCGGCAGTTCCACACACTCCTCAAGGACGCCCTGCACCGGATCAGGGACGGCGTCTATACGGAACAGGAGCGCGCCCAGCTCGAAGAAGCCCGCCTCGACCACCGCGACCGCTACGCCGAGGCGCAGATGATCGTCCCGGAGCGGATCCTGCAGGCCTCCCGCGACCTCAACCAGGTCCTCGCGAACGCCGACGGGGCTGTCAAACGCCTGGACCGCGGTCTCGCCCGCGACGGCGAGACCGTGGCCCGGATCCTGGAGAACCTGAGGGCGGCGAGTCCGTTCCTCGACACGATGCGGGAGCTGATGCGGGAGGACCTGGGCATCACCGACTGAGCCCGCCCCTACGCCGAAGGTAATCGACGCCCCGTACGCCCCCGGGCAGCATGGTGCACACCAGCTGACGGAGCCACGGCAGCACGCAGATCTCGGAGGGCGAGACCATGACCGCATACGCCATAGCCCACCTGCACCCCGCCGCCCACCCCTGCGAGGAGGTTCTCACCTACATCGAGCGCATCCAGTCGACCATGGATCCCTTCGGCGGCCGCTTCCTCGTCCATGGCGCGCAGGTCGAGGTCATCGAGGGCGAGTGGCCGGGTGCGCTCGTCATCATCGGGTTCCCGAGCATGGCGGCTGCCCGCGGCTGGTACGAGTCGGACGCCTACCGGGAGCTGCTGCCGCTGCGGACCCGGAACGTAGCGGGTGATGCGGTGCTCGTCGAAGGCGTCGGACCGGAGTACGACGCGGCGGCGACCGCGGCCGCGATGCGGGCGGCGGCAGCGGCCGCAAATGCCTGACGGGCAACGGCCCGGAACCCGTACGGTGACCCGTGGCCGGTGACAGCCGACGCGAGGGGCGGGAACGGGGCATGGGCTTCGAGGGCGACATCTGGAGGCTGCTGCGCGGCCCGGAGCCGGTCGGCGACATCGTGATCGACGGCCATGACTTCCCCTGGCTGCGGGGGCGGTTCGTCCCGGGCCCCGGGTTCGAGTCGCTGCGCCCGCTCTTCGCACGCGAGCTGGCCCTGATCGACCGCATCGACGAGGGGCCGGAGGCATCGGCCGCCTGGGAGGCGGCATACGACGAGATCTCCCGGAGCCTGACCCTGGTCTGCCCGGACGACGGCCCGGTCGCCGAGTTCCTGCTGCACATCGACGGTGAGCGGGCCCGGTTCCGGTGGAGCCTCACACCGTTCGACCAGGGCGACGAGGACGGCGACGCATGATCGGCCGCGAGGAGGCCGTCCGGCTCGTGGCGGCGGAGCTGGAACGGGAGTTCCCGGGGATGCGGCTGCCTGCCGGTCCGTCACGGCTCCACGTACAGATATCCGATGTTGAACGGCACGAGCTGTGCTGGATCGTCAGCTACCAGTCGGCGGAGTTCCTCCGCACCGGCGACAGCGCATACATGCTCGTCGGCAACGGCCCCTACCTCGTCGACCGGATGGACGGCAGCCTGCACTCCATAGGCGTCGTCGACGCCGTGACGGAGGCCTGGGAGCCGGAGTACCGGACCCGCATCCGCGGGGAGCGCCTGCCCGGCGCGGCCGCTCTGCTGGCCGACGAGGTGCGGGACGCGGCCGCCTTGACCGGGCGGGTCGCCGCCCTGCGGCTCCTCCGGCGTCGTGTTCCGGCGCTCGACTACCCGCAGGCCAAGGCCTACCTCGCGGCCCTGCTCCACGGAGCCGCTCCGCCGCCGGCCCTGCTTGCGCTCGCAACCGCGGCGCTCGAACCGGTCTCGTACCTCACCCCGACCTTGGGCATCAGGACCCTCACCGGTCCCCTGACGCCCTCCTCGCCTCCACCGGACCCGGACCCGGATCCAGCCACGCCCGCCGCCGGGACCGAGGACCCCCGCTTCATCGGCCGGTACCGCGAACTGAGCAGCGACGGCTCCGGCCCGAGCATGCATGATGTCGCCTGCCTCGAACCGCGCCCGTACGAGGGCGAGTTGGCCGCCTATCTGCGCGCCGGGAATGTCCTCGCCGCAGCCTCGTCGGCCTGGTACGACGAGCTGCGCGGAGACGGGACCCTGATCGCCGCTAAGTGCATCCACACGGACGGCACCTGGTTCTGGCGCTCCGACCTCTCGTACTACGTCGAGACCTACCACCTCGCCGTCGACGAACGCTTCCTCGCCCACGCGGCCGCCCTCGGCTGGCAGCCGCCGCGGCTGAGCCCAGAGGAGCTGCAGGCTCTGAGCGCGGTGTAGCTGACTACACCCCCGTTCCGGGGGAGGGGTCCCTCGCTGCCGCGCGCCCCGCTCTGGAGAATGGATCACGTCGGATCAACCACGGAGGGAACCCCATGAAGCCGCTGCTCTGGCTCGTGCTCTGTCTCGCAGTCGTCGCCAATGTCGGCCTCAACCTGATGGAGGACACCGGACTGCACATCGCCCTGAGCGTCGTCTCGGGCGTGGTCGTCCTCGCGTCCGGCGTGGGGCTGTGGATGCTGCGGGACAGGCGCCAGGAGGCCTGATCCCTCCGCCCCGACCGGCCGCATCCGGTGCGGATTGCGCCACACGCCCGGTGCCGGAAGGCTCGGGAAGGGCTCAGTATGTGGATGCGGCCGAGGATCTTGCGACTTCCCTGGGACACTCGATACGTCACAGCGGTCCTGTACGTCGCATTGGTGAGTGCGCTTCTCACATTGTCTGGGTGACGTCCTCAATGGGGAGGGGGACCGGCGGTGCCCCTGGGGACGGGGGCGCCTTCGCGCATGTTGCCGACCCATGGAAGGTCTTGATCAGATGCCGGCCATCCCTGTTTCCTCGGAGCCGCACGCAGCCGAGATCCGTGTCATCGAGCCGCTGTACGCGGAGGTCCTGCGGCGCAATCGGGGCGAGAGCGAGTTCCATCAGGCGGTACGGGAAGTCCTTGAGACGCTCGGCCCGGTCCTGGCGCAGCGACCGGAGTTCGTGGACGCCCGGATCATCGAGCGCATCTGTGAGCCGGAGCGTCAGCTCATCTTCCGCGTGCCGTGGTCGGACGACTCCGGCCACATCCATGTGAACCGCGGCTTCCGGGTCGAGTTCTCCAGCGCCCTGGGACCGTACAAGGGCGGGCTGCGCTTCCACCCCTCGGTCGACCTCGGCATCGTGAAGTTCCTCGGATTCGAGCAGATCTTCAAGAATGCCCTCACCGGAATGCCGATCGGCGGTGGCAAGGGCGGCGCCGACTTCGACCCGAAGGGCCGCTCCGACGCCGAGGTCATGCGGTTCTGCCAGTCGTTCATGACCGAACTCCACCGTCATCTGGGCGAGTACACGGACGTCCCGGCCGGTGACATCGGCGTCGGCGGCCGCGAGATCGGCTACCTGTTCGGCCAGTACAAGCGGATCACCAACCGGTACGAGTCCGGTGTGCTCACCGGAAAGGGCCTGGGCTGGGGCGGCGCCCAGGCGCGGACCGAGGCCACCGGCTATGGCTGTGTGCTCTTCACCGACGAGATGCTCAGGAGCCGGGGTGGATCCCTCGACGGCCGGCGGGTCGTCGTGTCGGGCTCCGGCAATGTCGCGATCTACGCGATCGAGAAGGCCCAGCAGCTCGGCGCGACCGTGGTGACGTGCTCCGACTCCGACGGTTATGTCGTCGACGAGAAGGGCATCGACCTCGCCCTGCTCAAGGAGGTCAAGGAGGCCGGTCGCGGCCGGATCTCGGAGTACGCGCAGCGGCGCGGCGCGCATGTCGGATTCGTCGCCGGTACGGGCGTGTGGAACGTCCCCTGCGACGTGGCCCTGCCGTGTGCCACGCAGAACGAACTCCACGAGGCCGATGCGCTGACGCTCGTACGCAACGGGGTGCAGGCGGTCGCCGAGGGCGCCAACATGCCCACCACCCCGGAGGCCGTGCGGGTCCTCCAGGAAGCGGGTGTCGCCTTCGCCCCCGGCAAGGCCGCCAACGCGGGCGGGGTGGCCACCAGCGCGCTGGAGATGCAGCAGAACGCGTCGCGCGACTCATGGACCTTCGCGCACACCGAGGAGCGGCTCGCGGAGATCATGCGCCACATCCACGACTCCTGCTTCACCACGGCGGAGCGCTACGGCAGCCCCGGCAACTACGTGGTCGGCGCGAACATCGCCGGTTTCGAACTGGTCGCGGACGCCATGCTCGCGCAGGGTCTCATCTGATTCCGCGCCGTACGCACCACCGGCCCCGCCGCCTCCGCGGCGGGGCCGGTGGCGTCAGGGCTCTTTCCTTCGGATCAGGCCCCGCGAGTCTCTCGGATCGGGCCCCGCGAGCCCGGCGTGATCCGAACGCGAGAGGCCCTGAGCCTCGTCACCGCGCGGGCCGGCGCCGGAAGAACTCGGCCAGTCCCGTGTTCACGACCACTACGACGCCGGCCACCGCCGCCGCCACCGGATGACCCACGCGGTACAGCGCGTACACCCCGCCGCCGAGCACCACCGCCTTTACTAGCAGGACGCCCCACAGCGGAAGCCGGACCCGGGCGCGAGGAGCGGCGAACAGCCCCCACACCACGATGGCCACCGCCGGTGTGCCGAGCCCCAGCAGCCACCGGGCAGCGGTGGAGCCGCCGGCCGTGAAGCCCCACCACGACAGGCACGCCAGCGCCGCCAACTCGACGACGAACGCCAGGAGTTCGTTGGCCATGAACCAGGGGCGGCCGCGCATCGTGGCCAGGCTGTCGAGGCCGTCGCTTGTCATCGGGTGGGATTCCTCCTCAGGCAGGTCCGCGAGACGGCGGGCGGCAGGTCAGCCGTCCGCGGGCGCGACACCGATCGGGCACGATACGCCCGTCCCGCCGATCCCGCAGTAGCCCGCCGGGTTCTTGTCGAGGTACTGCTGGTGATATGCCTCAGCAGGCCAGAACGTGCGGCCCTTCGCCGGGAGGATCTCCGTGGTGATCTCGCCGTGGCCGGACGCCGTCAGGACCTTCTGGTACGCCTCGCGGGACGCGGCCGCCGCCGCCTCCTGCTCGGGGGAGTGGGTGTAGATCGCCGAGCGGTACTGCGTACCCACGTCGTTGCCCTGGCGGAAACCCTGCGTCGGGTCATGGGACTCCCAGAAGAGCTTCAGCAGCTCGGAGTACGTGACGATCTTCGGGTCGAAGACGACGCGGACCGCTTCCGTGTGCCCCGTCAGGCCCGAGCAGACCTCTTCGTACGCGGGGTTCTCCGTATAGCCGCCCTGGTAGCCGGCGAGCGTCGTCCAGACGCCGTCCATCTGCCAGAACGTGCGCTCGGCACCCCAGAAACAGCCCAGCGCGAAGTCCGCGACCTCCAGGCCGTCCGGGTACGGGCCCAGCAGCGGATTGCCGAGGACCGTGTGGCGGGACGGGACGGTGAATTCGGGGGTGGGGCGGCCGCGCAGGGCTTCCTCCGGGGTGGGGAGCTGTGGGGTGCGGCGGTGCAGGAACATGCGGGGGCTCCTCCGGGGTAGGCGTGTGCAGCCCGTACAACGCGGCGGGGCCGCCGCGGATTCCGGCGCCCCCGCCGCGTCGCACCGGTCAGTTCCCGCCCGCCGCCAGGACCTGTGCGGCGCCGAAGCCGCGAGCTGGACGTAGCGCTTCTCCGGGTCCCCGGAGTGCGTCCACGGGGCGCTGTCGATGCGTCGGCGACAGCCGGAGCCAGCGGCGGAACACGGGCCGACCAGGGCGGAACCGGCCCCGCGTCACCGGGGCAGTGTCGCCGGGCTGCCGCCGTTCGCCTCGTACCCGGCGACCGCCAGCGCCCGGTAGACCGTGTACTCGGCGGCCGGGTCGGGGTTCTGCGTCCACGGCAGCGCGCCCACGTGCCCGTCGATGTGGACGAGCTGGTGCATCGCCTCCGCCCAGCGTTCCATCCGGACGAGGAACAGCACCAGCAGATGACGGACATGGGCGAGCATCGGGTCGTCGGGGCGTGCCGCGTGCACCGCGAACAAGGCGCCCTCGACGGCCTTCGTCACCACGGCGCCCCGGTAGAAGCCCTGCACCAGATTGACCTCGGGCAGATGCTCGTACACCGCGAACAGCGGCAACGCGGCCAGCAGCGAACCCTGCGGGGCGCGGGCCGCGGCGGACGTCGCGAACCGCTCGGCCTCCTCGCGGGAGCCGTGCCACTTCTCGCACCAGAAGTGCAACGCGGCGATGTGCGCGCCCATGTGCGCCGGCGCGCGGTCGATGATCTTCGCCCAGAGCTGGTCGAACTGCTCGTGGGAGTAGCCGAGTCCACGCGCGACGGCCAGTTCGACGATGTACGGGACCGGGTCGCCGGGCGCCAGCAGGGCCGCCTCGCCGCAGACCGTACGCGCCTCCTCCAGGATGATCCGGAAGTCGTCCGCCCCTGCGGAGGAGGACCGCCAGGCCTGCTGGACCAGGAACTCGGCGTGCACCACGGCCCCACCCGCGTCCTTCGGCGACTGGGCGCGCCACGACCGCAGCCACGCACCACCGACCCCGGGGGCCTGCATCAGCTCCAGTGAGGCGGCACCGGCGAACGCCTGCACGCGCTGCCACCGCACCTCACCCTCCTTCGGCGTCCCCGCCAGCAACTGAGAGGCCGCGCGCCAGTCCTGGGTGCGCTGCACGACGTCGAGAACATCGAGGAGGTCCTGGTCGGGGCCCGGCATCCGGATGTCCAGCTGCTCCTGGCGGACGAAGCCGTACGTGTCCGGGTCGGCGGCGTCGGGGGAGCCCGGCGCGACCTGGCGGATACCGGAGCGGCGACGCAGCACGAAGGGGCCGAGGACCGCGGCGAGCATGCACAGCGCGATCAGGAACCAGAGAATCTCCATGCACCCATTGTCACCGGACGGCGCAGTGGCCGTGGATCACCCCTGTGACGAACTACGCTCGGGCCCCATGAGCGACCAGCAGAGCTTCGAGACCCTCGCGATCCACGCGGGCAACACCGCCGATCCCCTCACCGGCGCCGTTGTTCCGCCCATCTATCAGGTGTCCACGTACAAGCAGGACGGCGTCGGCGGACTGCGCGGCGGCTACGAGTACAGCCGCAGCGCCAACCCGACGCGCACAGCACTGGAGGAGAACCTCGCGGCCATCGAGGGCGGCCGCCGCGGTCTCGCCTTCGCGTCCGGGCTCGCGGCGGAGGACTGCCTGCTGCGCACGGTGCTCCACCCGGGCGCCCATGTCGTCATCCCGAACGACGCCTACGGCGGCACCTTCCGGCTCTTCGCCAAGGTCGTCAAGCGGTGGGGCGTCGACTACTCCGTCGCGGACACCTCGGACCCGGCGGCGGTCCGGGCCGCGGTCAACGACCGTACGAAGGTCATCTGGGTCGAGACGCCGTCCAACCCGCTGCTCGGCATCACCGACATCGCCGCGGTCGCGGACGTGGCGCGCACCGCGGGTGCCCGGCTGGTCGTCGACAACACCTTCGCCAGCCCTTATCTGCAGCAGCCGATCGCACTCGGCGCGGACGTCGTCGTGCACTCCCTGACCAAGTACATGGGCGGCCACTCCGACGTCGTCGGCGGTGCGCTGATCGCCGCCGACGCGGAGCTCGGCGAGGAACTGGCGTACCACCAGAACGCGATGGGCGCGGTCGCCGGACCGTTCGACTCCTGGCTGGTGCTGCGTGGCATCAAGACGCTGCCCGTCCGGATGGACCGGCACAGCGAGAACGCGACCAAGGTCGCTGAGCTGCTCACCCGGCACCCCAAGGTCACCCAGGTCCTCTACCCGGGGCTGCCGGAGCACCCGGGGCACGAGATCGCCGCCAAGCAGATGAAGGCGTTCGGCGGCATGGTCTCTTTCCGGGTCCAGGGCGGCGAGGAGGCGGCGGTCGAGGTCTGCAACCGGACCAAACTCTTCACGCTCGGTGAGTCGCTCGGCGGCGTCGAGTCGCTGGTGGAGCACCCGGGCCGGATGACGCACGCCTCCGTGGCCGGCTCGGCCCTGGAGGTACCGGCCGACCTGGTCCGCCTCTCCGTCGGCATCGAGTCCGCGGACGACCTGCTGGCCGACCTGACGCAGGCTCTCGGCTAGGGCGTCCCGGTACGGGGTTGGCCCGGGGCGGGGACCGTGGGGGTTGTTCCTCGGTGGGTGGTTTCCACGGGGTGCCGGCCGGTTAGGGCGTCCCGGTACGGGGTTGGCCTGAGGCAGGCCTTGGGGCGGTTCAGGCCGGGAAGACAGTGCATAACCGGGCCGGCGGGCACTCGTCCCACCGGCCCGGCGTCCTGGGGGTCAGGCGGCGACCTTCTCGTCCTCCAGCGACGCGCGGATCTGCTCCCGCAGCTCCGGGCTGTCGGCGTGTTCGTGGACGGAGACCGCGTGTTCCGTCGCCGCTCGCACCACTTCCTCCTCCTCACCGGCGATGGTGAGCGAGCAGTTCGTGACGCTCGGGTGCTTGCGGCAGTCAGCGATCTTCCTGGTCATGACGGCCTCCTCGACTCGTGCGGCGTGCCGTCACATCCAGGATAGATCCGCAGGAATCGGGCTTTCCGGGCTTCACTGTCCGTCCAGGGGCGGGGTCGTCTCCGTGGGCGGCACCTGCCAGGGCTCGGCGATCACCACCCACACCGTGAACGCGACCACGGCCACGCACAGCACGAACATCACCAGCACACGGAGCGCACGGCGCCGCCGCAGCATCCGGCCGCCCTGCTCGGCCGCCCGCTCCGCCAGGCCGGCGGGGACCTGCGGATGCGGTGCGTCCAGCATCCGCCGGACCTGGTCCTCCTTCTGGTCCTGACGTCTCATGGCCCCGCCCCCAGCAGTCGTACGGACAGCCGCCGCGCCGTGGGCCTGCGGGTGCCGCGCATCGTGGCCACCGACCGGTTGCAGAGTGCCCGGACCCGGTCCACCGGAAGCCCCAGTAACGCGGCGGTCTGCTCCTCGGCAACCCCCTCGTACAGCCGCAGCACGAGTACCAGCCGCTCCCGCGGGGTCAGCGGATCCAATAGCCCGCCGCGCGGCCGGTGGTGCCGCCACGCCTCATGGGCGAACCGGATGGCCAGCTCCTGCCGGGTGCGGTCGTACGGATCCTCACCGTGCAGTCCGTCCCAGGCCGCGTACGTGCGGGCCAGCGCGGCGGTCAGCAGCCGCTGCGCCCGTTCGTTCGCGCCGGGCGGCTGCGTGGGCTCGGCGGTGAGCAGGGTGGCGGTATGCAGCAGTCGGCCCGCGGCGCCCGCCACAAAGGTCTCGAACTCCCGGGCGCGCCGCCGCTGAGGTCCTGTCTGCCGATCTCGCACACCCACATCGCAGCGCCAGAAAGGTCCCCGGGTCAAGAGGTTGGGCAGGCGTATTCCAGCCGTCAGCCCCCCGCGGGCTGCTGCTGCCGCGCAGCCAGCGCCGCATTGAACCGGGTCAGCAACGTGCAGAACGTCTCGCGCTCCTCCGCCGTCCATTCCCCCGTCACCTGCGACATCAGCTCCCGCCGCGACGCACGCACCTCGTCCAGCCGCGCGTGTCCGCGCGGCGACAGCTGAAGCACGACCGCACGGCCGTCCTCCGGATGCGAGGTCCGCTTGACCAGACCGGTGTCGACGAGCGGCGCGACCTGACGGGTCACGGTCGAGGAGTCGATCCCCATGCCCGCGGCCAGCGCCTTGACGCCCATCGGGCCTTCCCGGTCCAGTCGGTTCAGCAGCAGATACGCCGCCCGGTCCATGGAGTTGCGGACCTGGCCGACACCGCCGAGGCGGGTCTGCTCGGCACGGCGGGCGAAGACGGCCACCTGGTGCTGCAGAACATCGAGGAGGTGGTCGGGGCCCGGGGAATCGGGGGTGGCGCCCCCGGAAGGAGACGCAGCAGTCGTCATGTCCTGAGGGGGCATGGCCGGGGGCTCTCTTCGTGCGGTGTTCGGATGGGTGGGGGACAGAGTACGCGGCCACGGGGCAACATGTACCAGCACTGCACAAACCTGCGAACAACGACGCAGGACGGCACCAGCACGGCGCCCGGCCCCGCGTCCAGCTGCAAGACTTGCCGTTATGAACTTCCGTACGCCACACCCGTTTCCCCCAGTGATCCTCGATGACGTCCGCGGCGCACGGAAGATGCTCTCCGGCGTGGCCCGGATGACCCCGATGGAGGGCAGCCGTCACCTGTCTGCGCTGGTCGGAGCGCCGGTCCACTTCAAGTGCGAGAACCTCCAGCGGACCGGCTCGTTCAAGTTGCGCGGCGCGTACGTGCGGATCGCCGGCCTCTCCCCGGTCGAGCGCGCGGCCGGAGTCGTCGCCGCAAGCGCCGGAAACCATGCGCAGGGTGTCGCACTCGCGTCTGCACTGCTCGGCGTACGCTCAACGGTCTTCATGCCGGTCGGGGCGCCGCTGCCGAAGGTCGCCGCGACCCGCGAGTACGGCGCCGAGGTCCGGCTGCTCGGCCACGTCGTCGACGAGACCCTCGCCGCCGCCGAGGAGTACGCCCAGGAGACCGGCGCGGTCTTCATCCACCCCTTCGACCACCCGGACATCATCGCCGGACAGGGCACCGTGGGCCTGGAGATCCTCGAACAGTGCCCGGAGGTCCGCACCATCGTCGTCGGGATCGGCGGCGGCGGACTCGCCGCGGGCATCGCCGTGGCCGTGAAGGCGATCCGGCCCGACGTGCGGATCGTCGGAGTCCAGGCGGCGGGCGCCGCCTGCTACCCGCCGTCGCTTGCCGCCGGCTACCCGGTGGCGATCGGCTCGCTCCAGACGATGGCGGACGGCATCAAGGTGGGGCGCCCCGGCGACGTACCGTTCGGACTCGTCCAGAAGCTGGTCGACGAGGTCCGTACGGTCTCCGAGGCCGACCTCTCCAGCGCGCTGCTGCTCTGTCTGGAGCGGGCGAAGCTGGTCGTCGAACCGGCGGGGGCGAGCCCGGTGGCGGCGCTGCTGAGCGACCCGGAGTCGTTCCGCGGACCGGTCGTCGCCCTGCTGTCGGGCGGCAATGTCGACCCGCTGCTGATGCAGCGCATCCTCACCCACGGCATGGCGACCGCGGGCCGCTATCTCAGCCTGCGGGTCCGGCTCACGGACCGTCCGGGGGCACTGGCCACGTTGCTCTCCGTGCTGACCGTCGCCGACGCCAACATCCTCGACATCGGCCATGTGCGGACCGATCCGCGGCTCGGACTCACCGAGGCGGAGGTCGACCTGCATCTGGAGACCAAGGGTCCCGAGCACTGCGAGGAGGTCACCGCGGAGCTGCGCGGTGCGGGCTACCTGGTGGTAAAGGACTGACATACCGTCAGGTTGCGTGTTCACCGGGCGGGAAGAGGCGCACAAACCTAGGATCTGTCGAGGAAGCCGACAATCGCACTGGGGGAATCCCGTATGCCAGGCGCCATCTACGCCGAAGGTCTGGTGAAGACCTTCGGTGATGTACGAGCACTCGGCGGTGTTGATCTCGACGTGCCGGAGGGTACGGTCCTGGGCCTCCTCGGTCCCAACGGCGCAGGCAAGACGACAGCCGTGCGTGTCCTCACGACGCTGCTCAGACCCGACAGCGGCCGGGCCGTCGTGGCAGGCATCGACGTGCTGAAGAAACCCAACGAGGTACGCCGCTCGATCGGCCTCTCCGGCCAGTTCGCCGCGGTCGACGAGTATCTGACGGGCCGCGAGAACCTGCAGATGGTCGGTCAGCTCTACCAGATGAGCGGGCGCGACGCGAAGGCCCGCGCGGTGCAGCTGCTGGAGCGGTTCAACCTCGCCGACGCGGCCGACCGCCCCGCGAAGACGTACTCCGGCGGCATGCGCCGCCGCCTCGACCTGGCGGCGGCGCTCGTCGTCTCCCCGCCGGTGATGTTCATGGACGAGCCGACGACCGGACTCGACCCCCGCAACCGGCAACAGCTGTGGGAGGTCATCGAGGAGCTCGTCGCAGGCGGCACGACGCTGCTGCTGACGACGCAGTATCTGGAGGAGGCCGACCACCTGGCACACGACATCTGCGTCATCGACCACGGCCTCGTCATCGCCCGCGGCACCTCCGACGAACTGAAGGCCAGGACCGGCGGCGAGCGCGTCGAGGTCGTCGTCCACCACCCCGACCAGATCGATCCGGCCCGCGCCGTCCTCGCCCACCTCGGCAAGGGCGAGGTCACCGTCGCCCAGCACACCCGCAAACTGACGGTCCCGGTCTTCGGCGGCGCCAAGCTGCTCGCCGAGATCATCCGCGATCTCGACACCCGCGGGGTCGAGATCGACGACATCGGACTGCGCCGCCCGACACTCGACGACGTGTTCCTCTCGCTCACCGGCCATGTCGCCGAGGCGCCGGAGACCGACGAGAACGGGACGGTCCCGGGTCCCGCCGCGCCGACCGGCAGGAAGGCCGGACAGGAGGTCAGCAAGTGACTGCCACGACGGACACGCCGCACCTCGCGGCAGCCCCCAGGGTGGGCGGCGGCATCGGCGGGTCGGTCCGCGACTCCCTCGTCGTCGCCAAGCGGAATCTGATCCGCATGACCCGGATCCCGGAGATGGTGATCTTCGGGCTGATCCAGCCGATCATGTTCGTGGTGCTGTTCAGCTACGTCTTCGGCGGCTCCATGATGATCGGCGGTTCCACCAGCGCCAGTGACTACCGCAACTTCCTGATGGCGGGCATCTTCGCGCAGACCGTGACCTTCGCCACCGCGGGCGCCGGTGCGGGCATCGCGGACGACATGCACAAGGGCCTCATCGACCGGTTCCGCTCGCTGCCGATGGCGCGCGGCGCGGTCCTCACCGGCCGTACGCTCGCCGACCTCGTCCAGACGACGCTCACCATGGTCGTCCTCGCGGCCGTCGCCCTGCTGGTCGGCTGGCGCACCGACGAGAACGTCGGCAAGGTGCTCGGCGGCTTCGCGCTGCTGCTCCTGCTGGGATACGCCTTCTCCTGGATCGGGGCGCTGATCGGTCTGTCGGTCCGCACCCCCGAGGCAGCCACGTCGGGCGGTCTCATCTGGCTGTTCCCGGTCACGTTCATCTCGAACGCCTTCGTGCCCACCGAGAACATGGCGAGCTGGCTCCAGCCGGTCGCCGAATGGAACCCGTTCAGCGCGACCGTCCAGGCCTGCCGCGAACTCTTCGGGAACCCGGGCGTCTCCCCGTCCGGTGCCTGGCCGATGCAGCATCCCGTCTGGGCCTCGCTGATCTGGTCCGTGCTGATCATCGTGGTCTTCCGGACCCTCGCGGTCCGCAAGTACCGGTCGGCGACCGCCTGAGGAACGCCAGGAAGCCCCGGCCGTCGGCGGCCGGGGCTTCCTGGTTCTGCGGGGTCCGGTGGCCGGCTCAGCCCGAGTAGGGCTTCGCCGCGAGGATCTTCACCAAGGCCCGCTTGCCGTTCGGCAGCTCGTACTCGGCGTCCTCGCCCATCTTCTTGCCGTTCACGCCGGTACCGAGCGGAGACTGCGGAGAGTACGTCTCGATGTCCGCGCTCGCGTACTCGCGCGAGGCGAGCAGGAACGTCAGGGTGTCGTCGGGGTCACCGTCGAACGCGATGGTGACGACCATGCCGGGCTCGACCACGCCGTCGTCGGCGGGGGCCTCGCCGACCTTCGCATGCTCCAGGAGCTGGGTGAGCTGGCGCACCCGCAACTCCATCTTGCCCTGCTCCTCCTTGGCCGCGTGGTACCCGCCGTTCTCCCGGAGGTCACCCTCCTCGCGGGCCGCCGCGATCTTGACGGCGATCTCCGTGCGCGCGGGACCAGACAGGTACTCCAGCTCGGCCTTGAGCTGGTTGTACGCCTCCTGCGTGAGCCAGGTGACGTTTTCGCTGGTCTGGGTCACAGGTGCTCCTAGTCGGTACTGGATATTCAAACGTCGGTACTGGGAATACAAAGCATCGCCCTACCCAGAAGCATGTGCCTCCAAGGGTGGGCGAAACCACGAGCCTAACAATTCCCCAGGAAAAGGGGGAGAAGGTAAACCGCTATGACCGCGTCAACGCAGGTCAGCCGCGATCGTCGCAGGTCAGAGCCGGTCCGTGCCGGTCAGTTCGACGACCCGCCGTCAACCGTGCAGCCCAGCAGCTCGACGCTGGTCGCCCGCGAGGTCGTACGCAGCGAGACGATCCGGTCGATCCGGTCGGAACGGTCGTCGAAACGGATGTCCTTCCGGGCCACGTCACTGCCGTCCACCTGCTGGGAGCGGAGGGTGCAGTACCCCTTCGCGTCCCGGTCCTTGCGCACCTCGAGGTGGACGTCGACCCGGTCGTCCGAAGCGATCCTGAACTTGATCACCTCGGCGCTGATGCCCTGGCCGGTCACGTAGTCGTAACCGATCCAGCCGACCACGCCGAGCAGGGCCACGCCCAGCACCGAGCCGATGATCTTGAGCTTGCGGTCCGCGCGCTCGTCCACGGAGCGCCCGTAGCGGCCCTCCGGAAGTGCTTCACGCACCGCAGTCATGATCGTTCCTCCCGTGCCGGGGATCGAGGAATTTTCCGCCCCCCGGTTCGGTCACTATAGAAGCCTCCCACCCGCCACCCGACCGCCGCCCCACACCGACGTCCCTCCGGGACGGCGCCCGATGGCGGCCGAATCACTGAGGATCGAGTCTTGACTGAACAGCTTCGACTGATGGCCGTCCACGCCCACCCCGACGACGAGTCGAGCAAAGGGGCGGCCACCATGGCCAAGTACGTGTCCGAGGGGGTGGACGTGCTGGTGGTGACCTGCACGGGAGGCGAACGCGGCTCCATCCTCAACCCGAAACTCCAGGGCGACCCGTACATCGAGGAGCACATCCACGAGGTACGGAAGAAGGAGATGGACGAGGCCCGGGAGATCCTGGGCGTCAAGCAGGAGTGGCTCGGCTTCGTCGACTCGGGGCTGCCCGAGGGCGACCCGCTGCCCCCGCTGCCCGAGGGCTGCTTCGCGCTGGAGGACGAGGAGAAGGCGGCAGGGCGTCTCGTCCGCTCCATCCGCGCGTTCCGGCCGCAGGTCATCACCACGTACGACGAGAACGGCGGCTACCCGCACCCCGACCACATCATGACCCACACGATCACGATGATCGCGTTCGAGGGCGCCACGGACACCGAGACGTTCCCCGAGGTCGAGTTCGGCCCCGCCTGGCAGCCGCAGAAGCTCTACTACAACCAGGGCTTCAACCGTCCGCGTACGGTGGCGCTGCACGAGGCGCTGCTCGCCCGCGGCCTGGAGTCGCCGTACGGCGAGTGGCTGGAGCGCTGGAAGGAGTTCGAGCGCGTCGAGCGGACGCTGACCACGCACGTTCCGTGCGCGGAGTTCTTCGAGACCCGGGACAAGGCGCTGATCGCGCACGCCACGCAGATCGATCCGGACGGCGGCTGGTTCCGGGTGCCGATGGACATCCAGCGGGAGGTCTGGCCGACCGAGGAGTACGAGCTGGCGAAGTCTCTCGTCGACACCTCCCTCCCCGAGAGCGACCTCTTCGCGGGCATCCGCGACAATGCCTGATATGTACGCGACCCAGGCACTGACCCACGTCGTTCCTCTCGCCGAGGAATTCGACAAGAACAAGGTGACACCCGGCGTCCTCGGCTTCCTCGTCTTCGCGGCGCTCGCGGTGGGCGTGTGGCTGCTGATGAAGTCCATGAACCGGCACATGGGCAAGGTGAACTTCGAGGAGGCGCCGGATCCGGATGCGGCGCCGGCCGGCGCCGAGGCTTCGGGAAACGGAGCCGGGCGCGCCCGGTAGCGCTTCGTCCTCACTCGCCGGACGGGCGTGACGGCGCCCGACCGGCGCGTGCGGGTGCGCCCGGTGAGGCGCGCGGAGCCGTGTCCTACGACTTCACCCCCACCGGCACGCCCATGATTTCCCGGGCGTGCCGGGTCGGGGTCATGCCCAGGCGCCAGGCCTGCCAGCCGTCCTCCAGGTCGATCCCGCGGTTCAGGACCACGGTGAACGCCTCCGCAGAGTTCTCCAGCTTGCTGTCGCGGTTCGGGTGCCCGGCCCCGAGCAGGTCGGCGAGTTCCTGCTGGGCCACCACGGTGCCCACCTCCGTGCCGCCCGCCGACGCGTACGGCAGCAGAGTGCAGCGCAGGAAGCGGGCCCAGTCGGTGCCCCGCGTGTCGCCGTACGAGTCGAACAGCTCCACCGCCTCGTCGCACAGTGCGAGCGCCGGGGCCGCCCGGTTGTTTCCCGCGTCGATCAGGGCCAGTTCCAGACACGTCCACGCCTCGCCGTGGGCGACGCCGATGCGCCGGAAGTCGGCCCGGGCGTCGACCAGGAGCTGGCGGGCGAAACCGGAGTTGCGCAGATTGCCGGTCTGGGCGGCCCGCAGGTCGCGGGTGACCCGGCCCGAGTGGTGCCGGGCACACGCCAGCCCGTAGACGTCCCGCATCCGCGAGAACATCGTGCGCGACCGCTCAAGCTCCCGCACCGCCTGGTCGGTGTCGCCCGCCTCCTCCAGCGCCTGGCCCAGGTAGTACAGCGTCCACGCCTCACCGCGCGCGTCCTCATTGTCACGGTGGCGGGAGAGCGCCCGGCGCAACTCGTCGACCGCCGGGTCCGGGTCGCCGTCGAGCAGCCGGGCGCGAGCCAGCTGGGTCAGCGCCCACGCCTCGCCGCGCTCGTCACGGGTGCGGCCGTACAGGTCCAGGGCCGTACGCAGCGTCTCCTCGGCTCCGGGCACATCGCCCATCCGCAAGCGCACCTGCCCCAGCTGGAACTGCGTCCACGCCTCGCCGTGCAGCGACTCGCCCTCCCGGTGCAGGGTCAGCGCCGTGTCGAGGAGGGTCAGGGCCTCCGCCAGGTTCGCCCGGTCGCGCTCGACGGCGGCCAGGGCGTGCAGCGACCACGCCCGGTCCTCGGCCTGTCCGTCGGAGGCCTGCAGCGCGATCGCCTCGCGCAGCCGCGCCGACGCGTCGGTGAGGTTCCCCTGGTGGTGCAGGGTGATGCCGAGCGAGCAGAGCGCCAGCGCGGTGCCCGCGTCGTTCTGCGCCTCGCGGTAGAGACCGACGACCGAGGACAGCGTGGTGCGGGCCTGGTCCAGCTCGCCGAGCTGCCGGGCCGCGATGCCCGTACGCCACTGGACCGACCGTTCCAGCAGCCCCTTGTCGACGGCCTGCGTCAGCTCGCTGATCTCACCCAGGCGGTAGAGGTCGCCGCGCAGCAGGCAGTAGTCGCACAGTGCGCCCAGCAGGTCCAGCACGGCCCCCTGGTCGACGCCCTCCGCATGGCGCAGCGCGGAGGTGATGAAGCTCGACTCGTCGTCCAGCCAGTGCAGCGCCGCGTCGAGCGAACCGAACCCGTGCGAACCGAACTGCCCCGCCCGGGTGGACATCTTCCCGTCCACCATCCGGATCACCGCACCGGCGAGCTCCGCATAGTTGTGGATCAGCCGCTCCTGTGCGGCGGTACGGTCCGCCGCCTCCTCCTCGTCGCGCAGCCGGGCCAGGGCGAAACCGCGTACGAGATCGTGCAGCCGGTAGCGCGTACCCCGCACATGGTCGAGCAGCCCGGCCCGGGACAGCGCCGTCAGCAGTGACTGCGCCTCCTGTTCCTCGGCGGACAGCAGCGCCGCGGCCGCCGCCGCGCCCAGGCTGGCGCGCCCGGCCAGCGCGAGCCGGCGCAGCAGCCTTCGCGCCTGCTCGGACTGGTCGGTGTAGCGCAGCCACAGAGCCCGTTCGACGGGGGCGACGGGACCGTACGCGGCGAGTTCGCCGGCCAGCGCCGTGCGGGTACGCGGCCCGAGCGAGGAACCCGCGATCCGCAGCGCCAGGGGCAGCCCACCGCACAGTTCGGCGATCGCGTCCGTCGACTGAGAGTCGTACGGCCCCTGCTCCTCCTCCTGCGCCGACACGCGCAGCAGCTCCTCCGCACCCGCCGCGTCCAGCGGGCCCACGGGCAGCTGGTGCACCCACGCCGGAATGTCGGCGGGCAGGTCGAGAGGGGCGCGGGCGGTGACGAGAACCAGGCTGTCGGAGCGCTCCGGTATGAGCGTGCGGACCTGCTCCGGATCGCCGGCGTCGTCGAGGACGATCGTCACGGGCGTACCGGTCAGATGCTGGTGGTAGAGCTCGCTGAGCCGTCGCACCTGCTGCTCGGCGGAGGACCTTCCCCGAGATCCCGACCCCGCTCGATCAGGGGAGACCCCGTCCCGGAACAGCAGCTGTTCACGCGGCGCGCCGAGCCGGTTCAGCAGGTGCAGCAGCGCGTCGCGGGTCGGCAGCGGGTTCTCGCCGGTGACATCGGAACGCAGATCCACCACGCACGCGCCCCGGAACTGGTCCTTGAGCTCGTGCGCAGCCCGCACCGCGAGTGTCGTGCGCCCGGACCCGGGCGTGCCGTGCAGGACGACGACGGTCGGCTTGGTCTCCGTCGACGCGCGGGCCGCATGCACCCACTGGGCGATCTGCGCCAGCTCGGCCCGGCGGCCGGCGAACGGGCCGTCGGGGGCGGGCAGATGCCCGAAGGACTGGTCGAGCAGCGACCTCCTGCGCGCCTCCGCGCTGCGGTTACCGCCGCGCAGCTGCGGCACGACGGCTGCGGCCTTCTTCTTCGGCGTACGGGACGACGCGCTCAGCATCCGCTGCTGGTCCAGAAACGGGCGGATGCCCCGTACCTCCAGAGCCGCGAGCCACTGCAGCCGCAGCTGTTCGGGCCCGCCGGGCTGGCCCGCCGCACCCGCGTGCCGGTGGGCGGCCGGCCAGTGCGAGGCGGTCACCTTGACGACGGTGGCCGCGGCGCCCGCGACGGCGACGACGGCGCCCGCGCCGAGCGCCGGCCCCGCCGCCGTACCGAACGCGAGATCGGCGCCGAACGCCGCGGCTGCGGCAACCCCCGTGACCAGCAGCGGAGTTCCCATCGCCGCCCTGCTGAACTGCTGCGACAGAGGTTTCTGCCCGGCCTCCATCGCGTCGAGCGCCTGGGTGTACGCGGCGTACTCTTCGGCCGCGCCCGCCGCCAGCGAGTCGAGCGCCGCCCGCCCGCGCGCCGTCAGCGCGCCGGCGTCGGCCCTGCCCCCCGAACGGCGTACTTCCTCCTCCACGGCGCGTACCAACAGCCGTTCGGCTTCAGCCCGGTGGCTGTCCCGCATGTCCGTCCCCCTCCGAGAGCTCTGTCCGGGACAAGTGTCCTGCGTGGGGCGGCTGAGCGCGAGAGAGCGTCGCGAGCGCTGGATGTCGGGTGCCATGGACCTCGGTGAGC
This sequence comes from Streptomyces sp. NPDC048411, assembly GCF_040704695.1. Taxonomy (NCBI): domain Bacteria; kingdom Bacillati; phylum Actinomycetota; class Actinomycetes; order Kitasatosporales; family Streptomycetaceae; genus Streptomyces; species Streptomyces sp. NPDC048411. Next base: position 60,810 of record NZ_JBEZKL010000011.1, on the reverse strand, counting down.
GGCGCAAGGTGATTGCCTCGGTCTTCGAGTGCTTCGTGATCCGGCCGGGGGTGAAGGGGAACCGGGCCTGGGACTATTCACGTGCGGCGCCGGTCTGGAAGTGGGCGGACCGAGTGGCGTCATTCGATCCTGCGGCTTGAGGGCCGGGTCATGGGATGGAGCGGGTCTATTCAGGCAGGATGGAGGTATGCCGAACCGCCTGGCCCATCAGACGTCTCCGTACCTCCTTCAGCACGCCGACAATCCGGTCGACTGGTGGCCTTGGTCGCCCGAGGCCTTTGAGGAGGCCCGGGAGCGGGGTGTTCCGGTGCTGTTGAGCGTCGGTTACTCGAGTTGCCACTGGTGCCATGTTTTCGCGGTCGAGAGCTTCGAGGACGAAGCGACCGCGGCATACATGAACGCGCATTTCGTCCCGGTGAAGGTCGACCGCGAGGAGCGGCCCGACGTCGACGCCGTCTACATGGAGGCGGTGCAGGCGGCGACCGGCCAGGGCGGCTGGCCGATGACCGTCTTCCTGACCGCCGACGGCGAACCCTTCTACTTCGGCACGTACTTCCCGCCCGAGCCCCGTCACGGTATGCCGTCCTTCCGGCAGATCCTCGAAGGCGTCGTGGCCGCCTGGACCGAACGCCCGGACGAGGTCGCCGAGGTCGCCGGGCGCATCGTGCACGACCTGGCAGGCCGCTCGCTGGCGCACGGCGGGGAGGGGCTGCCCGGCGAGCAGGAGCTCTCGCAGGCGCTGCTCGGGCTGACCAGGGATTACGACGAGAAGTACGCGGGCTTCGGCGGCGCCCCGAAGTTCCCGCCGTCCATGACGATCGAGTTCCTGCTGCGCCACCACGCCCGCACCGGCGCCGAGGGCGCCCTCCAGATGGCCGCCGACACCTGTGAGGCGATGGCCAGGGGCGGGATGTACGACCAGCTCGCCGGTGGCTTCGCCCGCTATTCGGTGGACCGGGAATGGGTCGTACCGCACTTCGAGAAGATGCTCTATGACAATGCGCTGCTCTGCCGGGTGTACGCCCATCTGTGGCGGGCGACGGGCTCCGAGCTGGCCCGCCGCGTCGCGCTGGAGACCGCCGACTTCATGGTGCGCGAACTACGGACCGCGGAGGGCGGGTTCGCCTCCGCGCTCGACGCGGACAGCGAGGACAGCGACGGAAAGCACGTCGAGGGCGCGTTCTATGTGTGGACGCCCGCGCAGCTGCGCGAGGCGCTGGGAGAGCAGGACGCCACGTTCGCCGCGGAGTACTTCGGGGTAACCGAGGCGGGCACCTTCGAGGAGGGCAAGTCCGTGCTCCAACTGCCGCGCACCGACGACGCGGTGGACCCGGACCGGGCCGCCGATGTGCGGGCCCGGCTGCTCGAGGCGCGCGAGGAGCGGGCGCGTCCCGGACGGGACGACAAGGTGGTGGCTGCCTGGAACGGTCTGGCGATCGCCGCGCTCGCCGAGACCGGGGCGTACTTCGACCGGCCCGACCTGATCGAACGCGCCACCGAGGCGGCTGACCTGCTGGTCCGGGTCCACATGGGCGACGTCGCCCGGCTGTCCCGGACGTCCAAGGACGGCCGGGCGGGTGACAACGCCGGGGTCCTGGAGGACTACGGCGATGTCGCGGAGGGTTTCCTCGCGCTGGCCGCCGTCACCGGCGAGGGCGTCTGGCTGGAGTTCGCCGGCTTCCTGCTCGACATCGTGCTGCAGCACTTCACCGGCGAGGGCGGGCAGCTGTACGACACGGCGGACGACGCCGAACAGCTGATCCGCCGCCCGCAGGACCCCACCGACAGCGCGACTCCGGCGGGCTGGACCGCGGCGGCCGGAGCACTGCTCTCGTACGCCGCGCACACCGGATCCGAGGCCCATCGGGCTGCTGCGGAAGGCGCGCTGGGGGTGGTGAAGGCGCTCGGGCCACGGGTTCCGCGGTTCATCGGGTGGGGTCTCGCGGTTGCCGAGGCGCTGCTCGACGGCCCGCGCGAGGTGGCGGTCGCGGGGCCGGTCGGCGGCGCACTGCACCGTACGGCACTGCTGGGACGGGCACCGGGCGCGGTGGTCGCGGCTGGCGACACGGGTGGCGCGGAGTTTCCGCTGCTGGTGGACCGGCCGATGGTCGGCGGGGCGCCGACGGCGTATGTGTGCAGGCACTTCGTCTGCGATGCGCCGACGACGGACCGAGACGAGCTGGCGCGGAGCCTCGGATCAAGCCCGTCCGACGACTGAGGACGGAGCCGTCCGGGGACTGAGGGCGAAGCCCCGGCTACAGCGTCAGCCCGCTTTCGAGCGTGTCCAGCGCCTGGTTGATCATCGCGATCAGGTCGCCCTCCTGACCGTGCTCACCCCAGTACAGCGTCACCTCGCGCAGCGCCCCCAGCACCGCCGCGATGAACACCCTGACCTCCAGGGCGTCGGGGCTGCGGCCGCTGCGGTCGGCGAGCGCCTGGGCGAGTACCTTCGCCGTGTCCGACATGGTCTCCGTCATCCGTGCCCGGATGGCGGAGACCTCCACCATCAGCCGGGTGCGCTGCCGCAGTTCCTCCTCCTCGCTAGCGAGGAACGCCGTCAGCGCCGTGGTAATGATGAACCGCAGCGACTCCAGCGGCGGTTCGTCGGCCGGCCGGTTGCGCAGCGCGGCCTCCATGATCGGGTCGTACTCGTCGGTGAGGACGATGTCCTCCTTGGTCGCGAAGTACCGGAAGACGGTGCTCGGCGACACCTCGGCCGCCTCCGCGATCTGCTCGATCGTCGTCGCGTCGTAGCCCTGCTCGGAGATCAGCCGATAGGTCGCCCGACGGATCGCGATCCTGGTCTTGAGCTTCTTCCGCTCGCGCAACCCCAGTGGGGGCTGCGTCCCGGGGGCGGAAACGGAAGGAGTACGAGAGGTGGCGGCCATGGTCGCCATTGTCAGGCATCGACGGGCGCCGGGGCCACGTCCGTCCGCTCCTGCGGCGGGGTGGGGAGGTTCGTCAGACACGTCCCGACCAGCAGCGCCGACACCAGGGCCGTGACAGCGATGACGAGCAGCACCACGTTCATGCCGTGGAGGTACGCCGCGTCCGCGGAGTCGGCCAGCCGCTGCGCGCCGAGCTTCGCCGCGACGACATGGGCGGCGACGACCGAGTCCCCGGCCGTGTCCGCGGCGGCGGCAGGTACGCCGGTGGTGTCGAGTCGGCCGCTGTACGCACCGGCGAGCAGGCTGCCCAGCAGCGCGATCCCGAGAGCGCTGCCCGTCTGGCGCACGGTCATCAGCAGCCCCGATCCGCTGCCCGCACGGTCCGCGGGCAGGGCGGCCAGCGCGGCGTCCATCGCGGGGACGACGGCGAAGCCGAAGCCGACCCCGGCGACGGAGAGCCACAGCGCCGTGAAGCCGTAACCGCTGTCGGCCGTCGTACGGCTGCCCAGGAGCGCGGCGAAGGCGAGCACGACCAGGCCCGCCGTCATCGTGGCGCGTGCTCCGAACCGCTGGGTGACGGGGGCGCCCGTCTTCGCGGCGACGATCAGCCCGCCCATCATCGGCAGCATCCGCACCCCCGTACCGAGGGCGTCGTGGCCCAGGACCGCCTGGAGGTAGCCGGGCAGGATGAACATCAGCCCCGACATCACGAACATCACCAGCGTCGCGGCGAGCGTGCTCAGGAGGAACGGCCGCTGCCGCAGCAGGGACATGTCGAGCATCGGGCGCCTGGCGCCGCGTTCCCGTACGACGAGCGCGGCGATCAGCACGACACCGGCGGTCAGCATGCCCAGTACCAGCGGGTCGCCCCAGCCGCGTCCGGGTGCCTCGATGATCGCGTAGATCAGGGCGCCGAGACCGGTCGCGGTCAGGGCGGTGGAGAGGGCGTCGACCTTCGGGGCGGCCGGGTCGCTGGTCTCCGGGAGCAGGAACACGCAGGCGGTGATCCCGATCGCCACCATCGGGATATTGATCAGGAAGATCGAGCCCCACCAGAAGTGGTCCAGCAGCCAGCCGCCGACGATCGGGCCGAGCGGCAGCCCGAGCGCCGAGGCGGCCGAGATGATGCCGACCGCCTTGACCCGGTCCCTGGGTTCGCCGAAGAGCGAGGGCACCACGGCGAGGGCGAGGGGCATCACGAGCGCGCCGCCGATGCCCATGACGCAGCGGGCGGTCACGACGGCGGGCACGGTGTCGGCCAGCGCGCCGACGAGTGAGCCGATCAGGAAGACGCCGAGGCCGGTGATGAGCATCCGGCGGCGGCCGAACCGGTCGCCGAGCAGTCCCGCCGGGAGCATCAGCGCGGCGAAGACAACGATGTATGCATCGGCCATCCACTGCTGTTCGCCGAGGGTGGCGCCGAGCTGTTCGGCCATGGTCGGCAGCGCCACGTTGAGGATCGTCATGTCGAATCCGAGCACGAGCAGACTCGCGACCAGCGCACCCAAGGCCCACCAGCGTCGATTCATGGCCCACTCCCCTGAGAGTCGAAGTCAAGTGACAGTAACTCTCAAAAGGTTATGGGTGTCAATGCGGTGAGCGGGTGACGGTGCCTCGGTATGAGAAAGGGCCGCGGCTCGGAAGCCGCGGCCCTGGAGGGGTGGGGGATGGGGGTTCGCTCAGGCGTGGTTGTACGCCACCAGTGAGATGCCGACGTAATGCACGATGAAGGCGGCCAGGGTCAGCGAGTGGAAGACCTCGTGGAAGCCGAACCATCGCGGTGACGGGTTGGGCCGCTTGATCCCGTAGATGACGCCGCCCGCGCTGTAGAGCAGGCCGCCGACGACGACCAGGACCAGGACCGCGATCCCGCCGGTGCGCATGAAATCGGGCAGGAAGAAGACCGCCGCCCATCCCATCGCCAGGTAGCAGGGGGTGTACAGCCAGCGGGGTGCGCCGACCCAGAGCACCCGGAAGGCGATGCCGGCCGCAGCTGCCGCCCAGACTGCCCACAGCAGCGGACGCCCGGTCGACTCCGGGAGCAGCAGCAGGGTCAGCGGCGTGTACGTGCCCGCGATGATCAGGAAGATGTTGGCGTGGTCCAGCCGGCGCAGCACCGCCTCGCCGCGCGGACCCCACGTGCCGCGGTGGTAGACCGCGCTCACGCCGAAGAGCAGGCATGCGGTCGCGATGTAGATGCCGCAGGCGATCCGGCCGCGGATACTGTCCGTGAGTGCAATCAGAACAATCCCCGCGATCAGTACCGCGGGGAACATTCCGGCATGCAGCCAGCCGCGCATGCGTGGTTTCACCGGGTCCGGCGCCACCTCGGCCGGGCCCGGCTCGGCTGGTTCGACCTCGGCTGGTTCGGGCGCGGCGGCAGCAGTCATGACCGCATGCTACCTACGCAACCGTAGGTTGCGAATGCGAGTGGCGATGCTCACGTGGGCGCCCCTCTGGACATATGGGCGAATTGGCCGGATGATCAAATGAGTATCGTCGGCACCGGATGAGCGGCTACGAAGCATCCGGGTCGCAGCCCCCACGGGGCAACAGCCCAAAGACACCCTCAACAAGGAGCGATCGTGGCGCGCGACATCGCGGCTCCCCTCACTGTTCCCACCCGTCACCAGGAGCTCGCCTCCTGGGTGAACGAGATCGCAGCCATCACCGAGCCGGACCGCGTGGTCTGGTGCGACGGTTCCGAAGCCGAGTACGAGCGCCTGTGCGGGGAGCTCGTGGCCAAGGGCACGTTCACCAAGCTCGACGAGATCAAGCGCCCGAACTCGTACTACGCCGCTTCCGACCCGAGCGATGTCGCCCGCGTCGAGGACCGCACCTTCATCTGCTCCGAGGAGGAGGAGGACGCGGGCCCGACGAACCACTGGAAGGCCCCCGCCGAGATGCGGGAGATCTTCACCGGTGAGAAGGGTGTCTTCCGCGGCTCCATGCGCGGTCGCACGATGTACGTCGTTCCGTTCTGCATGGGCCCAGTCGGCTCCCCGCTCTCCGCGATCGGTGTCGAGATCACCGACTCCGCGTACGTCGCCGTCTCGATGCGCACCATGACGCGCATGGGCCAGGCCGTCCTCGACGAGCTCGGCACCGACGGCTTCTTCGTCAAGGCGGTCCACACGCTGGGTGCGCCCCTGGAGGAGGGCCAGGAGGACGTTCCGTGGCCGTGCAACTCCACCAAGTACATCTCGCACTTCCCCGAGGACCGCGAGATCTGGTCGTACGGCTCGGGCTACGGCGGCAACGCCCTGCTCGGCAAGAAGTGCTACGCGCTCCGCATCGCCTCGGTCATGGCCCGTGACGAGGGCTGGCTCGCCGAGCACATGCTGATCCTCAAGCTCACGCCGCCGCAGGGTGAGGCGAAGTACGTCGCCGCCGCGTTCCCGAGCGCCTGCGGCAAGACCAACCTCGCCATGCTGGAGCCCACGATCTCCGGCTGGACCGTCGAGACCATCGGCGACGACATCGCCTGGATGCGGTTCGGCGAGGACGGCCGTCTCTACGCGATCAACCCCGAGGCCGGATTCTTCGGAGTCGCGCCCGGCACCGGCGAGCACACCAACGCCAACGCCATGAAGACCATGTGGGGCAACTCCGTCTTCACGAACGTCGCGCTCACCGACGACGGCGACGTGTGGTGGGAGGGCATGACCGAGGAGATCCCCGCGCACCTCACGGACTGGAAGGGCAACGACTGGACCCCCGAGTCCGGCACGCCCGCCGCCCACCCCAACGCCCGCTTCACCGTCCCGGCCGGCCAGTGCCCGATCATCGCGCCCGAGTGGGAGGACCCGAAGGGTGTGCCGATCTCGGCCATCCTCTTCGGTGGCCGCCGCGCCTCGGCCGTGCCGCTGGTCACCGAGTCCTTCGACTGGCAGCACGGTGTCTTCCTCGGTGCCAACGTGGCCTCCGAGAAGACCGCCGCCGCCGAGGGCAAGGTCGGCGAGCTGCGCCGCGACCCGTTCGCCATGCTGCCGTTCTGCGGCTACAACATGGGCGACTACATGAACCACTGGGTCAAGGTCGGCGCCGACAAGGACCAGGCGAAGCTCCCGAAGATCTACTACGTGAACTGGTTCCGCAAGAACGACGCGGGCAAGTTCGTGTGGCCGGGCTTCGGCGAGAACAGCCGTGTTCTGAAGTGGATCGTCGAGCGCCTGGACGGCAAGGCCGAGGGTGTCGAGACGCCGATCGGCATCCTGCCCGCCAAGGGTGCCCTGGACACCGAGGGCCTGGACCTCTCCGAGTCCGACCTGGAGTTCCTGCTCACGGTCGACAAGGAGGTCTGGCGCGAGGAGGCGGCGTTGGTCCCCGAGCACCTCAACACCTTCGGTGACCACACGCCGAAGGAGCTGTGGGACGAGTACCGCGCGCTGGTCCAGCGCCTGGGCTGACGCCCCCGGGGCGGCGCCTTCGAGGCGTCGCCCTCCCGGGCGCACTCCTGAAGCGCGCCCCGCGATCCCCGCGGCCGGGCCTTTCGACATCCGCCCTGACCTGTGGGGTCAACAGTCCGCCGCGGAACGGCCCCCGGAATCCCCTTACGGTTCCGGGGGCCGCCCTTTCCCGCCCCTTTTATAGAGAACGTCCGCGCATCGCCGTAAGCGTGCGCACGAGACCTTCACATTGCCTCGATGATCCTTCACATGGCCTTCGGTCGAGCCGTCCGGAGGCCAACTGAGGCTGTGGGGGACTCCGCGCAGCAGGCGGGCGGCATTCCGCCGGGCGGGCCGGGCTCCCGGCCCGCCCGGCGAGGCTCAGAGCCTGTCGGGCGACCTCTGATCGGGCGGCCACGCCCTGGCACGCACGCTTCCGGCGTTGCCGAAATGCCCTGGTAGCTCCTTCCCCAAGCTCTCAACTTCGTTCGAGCAGGGGAGACCCCACCCAAGGCCATCCCGGCGCCTTGGAATCGCACGCACCATGCCGCGTCCGCTCTCCGATCGAAGGCCACCCGACAGGCTCTCAGTCGGACCGGCCCCGGTCCTCCAGGTACCGCGTGTGCGTCTGCTGCCGACGCGCCTCGGCCTCCCGCAACCCCGCGACCAGCGACTCCGCCTCCCGGTGCAGCAGCGACAGCTGCTGCTCGAGATGGCGCTCGGGCGGCTCGGTGCCCGGTGCGATCCGGGTCCACCAGCGTGTCCGCAGATACGTGTCGACGGACTCCGGGATGTCCTGGTGCACGGCGCGCGACAGGGCGTGAATGCCTTCCGGATCGATGGCGAGGGCCTCGGAGACCCAGCCGGGTGCGAGCAGCCCTGCCAGCAGCTCCGTCAGCTCGACGAGCCGCCCGGACGCGGCGGGCGGCAGCTCCACCTCGTCCAGATATGCCCGCAGGGTCACGAAGTCGGCCCGCAACGACTCCAGTTGGGACGACGGGTCGGGGAAGTCCGGGGCGGGAGGCCGCTCCGGCGGGGCGATCAGCGCACCCGCGCCGTACAGCCCGACGATCACCACCGGCCAGTACGCGCCCGCGAGCCCGGTGAAGGTGAGGACGAGCCCGACGATCCCGCAGGCGCTTCCGGTGAGGTTCTTGCGCGACTCGATGTACGCCAGGAACCGGCCCGGCGCTCTACTGGTAGCCACGGATCTCCTCGAAGGCACCGTCCAGGGAGCCCGGCCCCTGATCCTTCGTCGCGTCGAAGAGCCGGCCGCCGGTCAGGGAGGCGATCGCGTCCAGCTCCGCACGGTCCGAGTCGCCGAAGACGACCGGGAAGACGGGGGTGACGCGACGCGCGGCCGGGAGCGAACGGTAGAAGCCGGCGAAGTCGTCGGCCGAGTCGCCCGTCGTGTTCTCGCCATCCGTCATCAGGACGATCGAGGTGAATGCGGACTCGGTGTCCGGACCCAGCCGGTCGTAGGCGGACTCCAGGCTCGAAAAGATCGCCGTCTCGCCGCTCGCGGTCAGGGCGGCGGTGTCCGCCTTGATCGCCGCAAGCCCCGCCTGTGGATCGGCGGGATCGACCGTATGCGTGCGCGCCCGCTTCACCGACGACCCGAACGGCAGCAGCGTGACCTCCTCACGCTCCCGGAAGCCTCCGATCAGCCCGGTCAGCGCCGCCTTCAGCCTCCGCAGCCGCTCGCCCTTCATCGACCCGGACGTGTCCAGGACGTACACGGTGCGCGAGGGCCGCCGGAGCTTGTTCTCGTATTGGTCGAGCAGCCCGTCCGCGACGGATCGCGAGCCGGGGAAGGGCAGTTCACGGCGCGCCTCGGCGGCCAGCGGCGCCGCGGGCCGTACGGAAGCGACGACCGGGCGGCGGAACGTCTCCCGGGTCAGCTGCCGCTGCACGGCGGGGGAGCGGAGGTACGAGGTCAGGGCGCGCACCGAGTCCTTCGCGTCCGGCGAGGCGGCGGAGAGCAGGCTCAGCGGGTAGTCGGCCGTCACCACACCGTCGCGCGGGCGGATCACCGTCAGCCCGGTGTGACTGTCCCGGTTGAGGGAGAGCAGCACGGACTCGTAGTTGATCAGCGCGTCGACCGTGCCCCGCCGGGCGTACGCGGTGGCCAGCCAGCCGGACGAGCCGGAGGTCAGCCGCTGCCCGCCGAAGAACTCCGCCATCGTCCCGCTCGCCTTGCGGACATCGGCGTCGGTCAGTGCGGACTGGGCGCCCGACAGCGCCGAAGCGACCGAAACCAAGCCGGCGAAACCGGAGTTGGAGCGCGCCGGATCCGTCATCCCGTACGTCAGCTCCCCGTCGGCCACCGCCCGGTGCACCTGCGACCAGGTGACGCGCGACGGGTCCCAGCCCAGCCGCTTCACCACCGTCGGCTTGACGCCGAGGGCGACCGGCGACGTCATCAGCGGTGTCTCGGAAGTGATCCGCTTCGCCGCCTCCGGGTGGAGCCGCAGATAGTCGTCGGACGACAGCCACACCGCGTCGTACGCCCCGTCCGCCTTCCCGGAGCCGAGCTGCTGGACGGCGTCGAGCGTCCCGGTCCAGGTGGGCCGCACCGTGATTCCAGTCGCCTGCCGCGCCTGCTCCAACAGCGGCTTCATGTCGGCGAGTTCACTGGACGCCAGCACGCGCAGCGTTCCGGCCCGCGGAGCGCCGCCGTCCTTCTTCCCGGACGCCGCGGAGTCGTCCGCCGCCGAACACGCGGCGATCGGCGCGAGCGCCGCGGCGGCCAGCAGTGCGGCGAGCGTGCGCGACACCCGACGGCGCGGTCTTCTGAGCCGGCCCGTCATCCGAGACCGCCGCCCTCAAGGGCCCCCGCGGATCGGCTGCGCTCCAAGTGGGTGCCGGCCTGCTGGAGTTCGGCCGTCAACGACTCGACCGTCGCCGCCATGGACTCGGTCGCCTGCACCTTGTACGTGTCGATCGCGTCCAGCGTCCGGTAGATCTGCTGGAACGCCGTCCGCAGTGTCTCCGCGCCCACCGCCGGGTCGGCGGCGATCCGCTGGATCTCCCCGCTCTGCGTGGCGAGCATCTCCGCATTGCCGCGGATCAGATCCTCCGTCGTGGAGCGCAGCACCTGCACCTGCTCGGTCACCTTGCGCTGGCTCTCCAGCGCCGATGCCAGCATCACGGCGATCCGCAGCGCGGAGACGGTCGTGGTCGCGGCGCGGTCGACGCCCCTGATCAGCTCCTCGTTGTTGCGGCGTACGACATCCATCGCCAGGTACCCTTGCGCGCAGACCGCGAGCTGGGTCAGCAGATCCTGGTGCTTCTGACGCACGGGGAACAGCACATCGGCCCGCAGGGCGTCCGCCTGCACGGGGTCGGCGGCCTCCGTCGCCCGGATGCGCTGCTCGACGGCGCCGTCCAGGGCCTCGGTGAGGACCACGTACTCCTGGAGCTTGCCCATCGTCTCCCAGAGCCGGGTGCGCTCGGTGTGCAGGGCGGCGTTGTCGCGGCGCAGTTCGTCCTGGCCGCCGCGGAGCGAGCCCACGATCCTGTTGAGGGTGGACTGCGCGGAGGCGTACTTCGCGACATGATCGCGCAGCCTGTTGCCGCCGGGCAGCTTCGCCAGCAGCCGGCGGGCGCCGCGGGCGGGGGAGTCGCGCGGGTCGAGGTCCTCGACGGTGCGGCGCAGCTCGACGAGCGAGGCACCGACCCTCGACTGGGCGTCCCCGTCCCCCGACCCGGCCGAGAGCTCACGGACCGTACGGTCCAGCATCCGGTTGGACTGCTGGGCGGCGCTGCGGATGTCGCCCTGCCCGAGGGCGGCGATCTCCCCGATCCTGGTGGCGAACTCGGGCGAGCGGGCGTCGAGCCCGGCGAGGCTGCCGACGTACTCGGTGGCGCGTCGCGTCATCTCCGTGCGCACGGAGTCGTCGACCGGTACGAGACCCGCGGCCTGCTCGGTGCGGACAGGGGCGACGGGCTCGGGCGGGGTGAGGACGAGCGGCTGCGGCTCGGCTTCGGTCATGGGTGAGGTCTCCCGGAAGGCGTGTGTCATCAGCCGCGGGTCCGGCGGGCCATCGCGCGCATCACCGTCGCGGTGGGCACGGGCGCCTGGCGGATCCCGGTCAGCTGTTGGTCGATGTAGTCGGTGTGACCGGCGGTCGCGGCGGTGAACTCGGCCGCCGCGCCCTGGGGGCGGAAGCCGTGGCGCACGGCCAGCTTGCGCAACCCGGGGTCGGTGGAGAGCAGCTCGCCGAGCTGCCGGCCCGGGGCGGTCAGCGGTACGAGGGTGTGATCGCTGGAGACGGTGGTGTCCGGGTAGAGGACGACCAGGTCCCCGAGCTCCTGCTGCTGTTTCTGCAACAGCAGCGAGGCGACCTGCGACTCGTACACCAGGACCAGCGGATTGCCGACTCCGCTGATGAAGTCCCGGAACGGCGCGTCACTGCTGGTCTGCTGCGCACCCTGTACCTGGATCAGCTTCTTCAGCAGCGGCGCGGTGCGGTCGATCGCGGCGTCGTCGGCGGCCACCCGGCCGCCGTCGGCGACGTACGAGGCGGCGGCGAGGTAGAGCGCGCCGGAGTTGGATGCGACGGGATCGGTGCTCGCGATGAACAGCGTCCCGGTCAACTCGGCATGCTTGCCCGCGCCCTTGAGCTGCTGCCAGGTCCGGTCTGCCTCCGCGGCCTTCAGATATGGGGCCATGCGCAGCTTTCCGCTGGACTTGCCGTCCAGCGTCGCCAGCCCGTTGTCCGCCAGCACCTGCGCGGCGCCGCGGTGCGCGACGACGACGAGCGGCGAGTAGAAGGGCCTGAGCGGGCCGCCCTTGACAGGGAACTTGCGCTGCAGCTCATCGGCCGGAGCCTTCGAGCCGGGGAAGGCGAAGTCGTACCCCTTCAGTGGAAGTTGGTCCATGGCCCAGGACCCGGACGTCTCCGCCTTCACGGTGAACCCCTTGGCAGCGAGGGCCTTCACCACATCGGGATCGGCGAAGAACTCCGCCTTCTCCGACCCGATCACTCCACGCACGGTCTTCGTTGCCGTGCTCGTGTCCTTGCTGTCGCGGCCTGCTACGACGGCTACTGCCACTCCGCCGATCAGCAGCACCGCCAGGACGATTCCCACGATGCGTCTCACGGATGCAGACTGCTCGCGGAAACCCACATTCCGGGCGGAGTTGAGTGGACGGCAGGTGAAGTGCCTATCCCAGTACGCAACGGGAGCGCCCGATTCTCTCCGGCGACCCGAGGGGCCACCGCAGGAACGACGAGAAAACGCGCCTCGCGTCCGACGACCTGTCGGTGGCCGGTTGCGGGGCGTGGGAGTTGGCGGCGACGGGACCGGTGCTCGCGAACCACCCGTCGCAAGACATGGACTGCGCCGCAGGGCGCACGCACGTGCGCCGTGCCCGGACGACCCCGGGCACGGCACACTTCAGAGGGATCCCAACGAGGTCAGGACCGCGACCAGCTCTTCGAGAGCCCCTTGTCGGCCGCCCTGTTGATGGCCATGCTGTTCAGCAGCTGCTCCAACGGGCTCGCGCTGTTGGACTCCTGGCTACCGGTCGGCGGCTCGCCGACCACGAACGGCCCGGAGGGTACATCCGCGAACACGACTTGCTGCCAAGGCTTCTGGTCCCCGACAGCGGTGCTACCACAGTCGATGAGATTCATCATGGTGTTGGTGCACTGCAGCTCAAACACGTCTCCCGCTGTGGTGATCACCTTGAAGTTCACCTCCCCGTCCTGGGACGAAAGGGTGGCGGCGCAGACATTGGCGGGGTTGGGATAGCCGGGGTTTTGCGCCGGGTTGGTGAGGTCCTCGCGGACGTAGGCCCCCGACGTGGGGTTGTGCCGGTGACCCCCGAACGCCCTCCCGTTGATCAGGAAGACGCTGAATTCCTGAGTGTTGTTGGGGAGGAGGGAGTCGATGTCGGTGCCGCACCCGTTGGCTCCGGTGGCTCCTGTGGCGCCGGTGGATCCCGTGGCGCCGGTGGCTCCCGTGGCTCCTGTGGCTCCTGTGGCGCCGGTGGCTCCCGTGGGTCCGGTCGGGCCCGTGGCTCCGGTCCGTCCCGTGGCGCCGGTGGCTCCCGTGGCTCCGGTCCGTCCCGTGGCTCCCGTGGCTCCGGTCCGTCCCGTGGCGCCGGTGGCTCCCGTGGCGCCGGTCCGACCCGTGGCGCCGGTGGCTCCGCTGGGTCCGGTCGGTCCCGTAGGTCCGGTCGGTCCCGTGGCTCCCGTGTCGCCGGTCGGGCCCGTGGCTCCCGTGTCGCCGGTCGGGCCCGTGGCTCCCGTGGCGCCGGTGGCTCCCGTGGCGCCGCGCGGACCCGTCGGCCCGGTGGGTCCGGTGGGCCCGCGCTTACCCTTCTCCTTCTCCTTGCACTTGTCCCTGTCGTGCTTGTTCTTGTGGTGGTCGCAGCACTCGTCCCTGTCGTGCTTGTTCTTCTGCTTCTCGCACTTGTCACCGCCCATAAGCACAGGCCGGTTCATCCCGCCCGGAGAGAAGGCGCTCTGGGCGGCCGCCATCGCAGGGCTGGAGAAGCCCAGCACGACAAGGCTCAGCGTTGCCATCGCACCGCCGGCCAGCCACTTGCGACCTCGGGGCACCGGGCCCAGACGTGAGGGGGTCCTGTTCTCAGGACTCATGAATTTGCTCCTTGTGGAACCGAATGGAGTGGTCTCGAGAGGCACGCAGAGCCTCTGACGCAACATTCGGGTGCGTATGCAAGAAAGTGGGTGAGACACACCAGACGTTCAGGCGATCGGCAGAGTGAGGAAGGGGGCTGAAAGGTGATGGACCCCGAAGAGTTGGGCCACGCAGCCCAGTAGTGGTTTCAAACCCGAGTGTGTGTCGGTGTAGCCGACACACAGGCGGATGGATACGCTCTGCATGCTTCAGCAGCTCCCACTCGCCAAATCGAGGCTCGAATGTCCGTCAGAGATTTTCAAGGAAAGATGAATTTCTACACCAGGGCCAGAAAACGTGTGGTCAGGGTGGCGACGGTCGCACTCGCCGTGACCGCGACGTGTTCAGGGCTGACATGGGCGGCGGTCTCTTTGACGGAAGACAGCGTCGATGCGAAGCCGCCGGTCACGTGCTCATACAAACTCACCAATGGTGCAAAGTCTGTGGGAATTCCCACCTTCGACGCCTCCGCCGCAGCCCGGCCGTACACGGCAGAACTCGTGACCAATCGGGGAACCATCACCTTTGAGGCCTTGACCGACAAGGCGCCCTGCGCCACCAACTCCTTCTCCTTCCTGGCACGGAAGGGGTACTACGACGGCAGCAAGTGCCACCGTGTCACGACCCGAGGGATTTTCGTATTGGACTGCGGTGACCCCAAAGGGGAAGGCGCAGCAGATCCGGGCTATTTCTTCGATGACGAGAATCTGGACGGAGCCGAATATTCGGCCGGCACCGTGGCGATGTCCAAGGCGGCGCCCGGCAGGAATGGCAGTCAGTTCTTCATCAGTTATGCCGATCCTGATGTTCCCATGTCGTCCGAGTGGACTCCCTTCGCGAAAGTCGTGAGCGGATTGGACGTACTGAAGGCGATCGCCAGGAACGGGACGCAGGACGGATCCTCCGACGGAAAGCCGAAGAAGGCCGTCATCATCAAGTCGGTAACGGTGCGGCAGGCATCGGTCAATGCCTCTCGCGTGAAGCGCGGGTGACTCCACCACGCCCCAGGTGTGCCGCTGTTCGGAGTATTCCGCGCGCGCACATGGTGGCTCAGAGCCAAGCCGTGAAGGCTGCTGGCGTCTTGAGGTCCTCAGGGTCAGCTTTCCGGAAGGAATAAGTCATGCATGCCCCACCCACTGACAGTGCCACGCTTCCGGCGCAACAGAAATCAACTGTGGATGAAGGGCCGGTAGCCGGACCGTCTCGCGGGAGCCGCTCCGGCATCCCGTGGTGGATCTGGGCCCTGGCGGGAACGCTGTTCTTCACCTACGCGACGTTGTCCTTGCGTATCCATCAGCGCATGCTCTCCCACAGCTTCGACCTGGGAATCTTCGAGCAGATCGTCCGGTCCTACGCGCATGGGCACCTGCCCGTCTCCGAAGTCAAGGGACCGGACTTTCCCATCCTGGGGGACCACTTCTCTCCCATTCTGGCCCTGGTGGCACCTGTCTACCGGCTGTGGCCTTCGGCGATGGCCCTGCTCGTGGTGCAGGCGGCGCTGATCGCCGCGAGTGTTCTGCCCCTGACTCTCTGGGCGCGCCGAACACTGGGATCCCCTGCCGCCGCGGTCATCGGGGCCTGCTACGGCCTCTCCTGGGGTCTCGCGAGCGGCGTCGGCTCCGACTTCCATGAATGGGCCTTCGCCGTTCCTCTCCTCGCGTACTCACTCACCGCTCTCGCGACGGGCCGGATGCGTGCCGCGGTCTACTGGGCCCTGCCCCTGCTGCTGGTGAAGGAGGACCTCGGGCTCACCGTGGTCGTGATCGGCCTCGTCGTCGCCCGGCGTGGCGACCGCAGGCTCGGGATCATCACCGCCGCGGTCGGTCTGGCCGGGGCGCTGCTGGCGACGATGGTCATCCTGCCGGCCTTCAGTCCGAGCGGGTCCTACGACTACTGGCACTGGCTGGATGGCTCGGAAGGCAGTGGGGGTGGGCTGACGGATCTGCTGTACAAGAGCACGATCGGTCTCATCACCCCCGAGGCCAAGATCTCGACGCTCCTGCTCGTGCTGGCCCCGACCTTGTTCCTGGCCCTGCGGTCCCCGTTGATGTGGATCGCAGTGCCGACCCTGTTGTGGCGGGCTGCCTCAGAGCTCAGCACCCACTGGGGCACCGCCTACCACTATTCGCTCGTGCTGATGCCGATCGTCTTCGCGGCCTTCATCGACGCCTTGGTCCGGCGGAACCCGAGCAGGAGCAGCCTGCGTCGATACCTCGCCGGCTGCGCTGCGATCACACTCCTGATCCTTCCGCAGTATCCGTTCTGGCAGCTGGTCCAGCCGGCCACCTGGCGGGACGATCCCCGCATCGCTGTCGCCCACCGTCTGATGGACCGGATCCCTGACGGCGCCACGGTCCAGGCATCCAACCTTCTCGTGCCCCAGCTCACGAACCGTACGAGCGCCAGCCTCTACGGCTGGCCCGACAGCCGCCCCAATCCTCAGTGGATCATGGTGGACACCTGGGTGCCGTTCAATCAGCGGTGGCCGCTGAACGTCCTTCAGGAAGAGCAGGCCCTGGGCATTGCCCGCGCACAGGGGTATCTCACCGTGGCCAAGGAACAGGGCTTCGTCCTGCTCAGGCGCCCGAGCTGACGTCGTGGCATCGGTCTTCTACCTCACCGAGTTGGAGGTGACCCGTGAAATCAACGGTCTGCCTGAACATGATCGTCAAGAACGAGGCCCCGGTCATCAGACGCTGCCTCGAGTCCGTGCGCCCTTTGATCGACAGGTGGGTCATCCTGGACACCGGCTCGACCGACGGCACCCAGGACGTCATCCGTGACGTCTTCAGTGATCTGCCCGGTGCCCTGCACGAAAGTCCCTGGAAGGGATACGACGGGAGCCGCAGCGAGGCGATCGACCTGGCGCGCGCCGAAGCGGACTATCTGTTGTTCATCGACGCCGATGACGAGATGGAGGTGGAGCCCGGCTTTCGCATGCCGGAGCTGACCCACGACGCCTACCAAGTCGCGCTGCACGACGGACCCATCACCCACTGGCGCCCCGCTCTGGTCTCAACCCGACTGCCCTGGCGCTACGTCGGCGTCCTGCACGAGTACATCGACTGCGGAACGCCGTACACCCTCGGGACGTTCAAAGGCGCCAACATCCTCTCGGTGGGGGGCGGCGCACGCCTGAGGGGAGAAGGGGTGCGGAAGAAGTACCTGCGCGACGCCAAGGTCCTTCAGCAAGGTCTGATCAAGGAACCCGACAACTCCCGCTACGTCTTCTACCTCGCCCAGAGCTGGCGCGATGCCGGAGAGCCGAAGAAGTCACTTGCCGCCTACGACCGCCGGGCGGGCATGGGCGGGTACGCCGAGGAAGTCTTCTGTGCCCACCTCTATGCCGCACGGCTCGCGGAAGAGCTCGGCCGTCCGGCCGCCGAGGTGATCAACCGCTACCTCCGCGCGCACGAAAGCCGTCCCTCGCGCGCCGAAGCCCTCGGTGAACTCGCACGCTACTGCCGCCTGAACGGCCCGCGCTGGCCACTTGCCCACATGTTCGCGCAGCAAGCGGCGCAGATCCCGTACCCGGAAGACATTCTGTTCGTCGAGTTCGAATGGTACGACTGGCGCGTACTCGACGAACTCGCCGTGGCCGCTTACTGGACCGGAAACTACGAGGAGTCGGAGCAATGCGGCCAACGCCTCCTCGAGGGCGGCAAGGTGCCGCCCTATGACCACGACCGCGTGACCGGCAACCTCGAATTCGCCCGGCAGAAGCTGGGCTCGAGGGAACTCGTGAACGCCTGACCGGGGGTCGGCGGGGCCGCGGTGGCCCGGCCGACCAGTCTTCGCGGCGCAGGCCGCTGCCCGCTCGGAACGGCCGGGCGCGGCACATGAATGGCACCCGGTCCGCGCGCCTCCCCGGCCCGCGGACCGGGGCCGTCAGGGGGCGCCGATCAGCTCGGCGTCACGCAGGGCGGCGGTGTGTGCGTCCATGCGCTCGGCGGCGAGAATCGCGGCGGCGGTGTCCGCGCGGGACGCGGCGACGACGAGCGCGCGGCCGGCAAGGGCGAGCGCCCGGTGGTGCAATGCGGCGGGGTCGGCCCGGGTCAGCGCGGCATGCCGCGCCGGTGGCGCCCCGCGCAGCCGGGCCACCTGCTCGGCGATGCGATCGCCCTGCCGCCCGAGCCCCAGCTCGTCGGTGACGGCGAGCAGCGCGGCCAGATGCCCGGCGAGCTGGATGTCCAGCTCCTCCTCGCGGGTGCGGTGGGGGTACTGCGCTGCGTCGGCCATCGAGTGGACCGACTTGGTGCGGATCGGCTCGTACATGGGGATGGCCTCCTGCTCACGGTCAGGAGGCCAATCCTACATTGGATTCAGTCTAAAGTTGAGCGGTGTCGGGATCCCGCTGCCTCACGGCTGCCCGTACCCGTCCAGGAACGCGCCGATCCTGGTCACCGCGTCCGTCAGATCCTTGGCCGACGGCAGCGTCACGATCCGGAAGTGATCGGGTTCCGGCCAGTTGAACCCCGTGCCCTGCACGACCATGATCTTCTCGGCCCGCAGCAGGTCGAGGACCATCTGCCGGTCGTCCTTGATCTTGTAGACCGCGGGGTCGAGCCGCGGGAAGAGGTACAGCGCCCCCTTCGGCTTCACGCAGGTGACGCCCGGGATCTGCGTCAGCAGGTCGTACGCGACGTCCCGCTGCTCCAGGATCCGCCCGCCCGGCAGCACCAGGTCGTCGATCGACTGCCGCCCGCCGAGCGCCGCGGCCACCGCGTGCTGCGACGGCATATTGGCGCACAGCCGCATGTTGGCGAGGATCGTCAGCCCTTCGATGTACGAGGCGGCGTGCCCCTTCGGGCCGCAGACGGCCAGCCACCCGGACCGGTAACCCGCAACCCGGTAGTTCTTGGAGAGCCCGTTGAACGTGAGCACCAGCAGATCGGGCGCGATGGCCGCCGTCGGGGTGTGTGTCGCTCCGTCGTACAGGATCCGGTCGTAGATCTCGTCGGAGCAGACCACCAGGTTGTGGCGGCGGGCGATCTCCGTCAGCCCGCGCAGCATCTCGTCGTCGTAGACCGCGCCGGTCGGATTGTTCGGGTTGATGATCACGATCGCCTTGGTGCGGTCCGTGATCTTCCGCTCGATGTCGGCGAGGTCCGGCATCCAGTCGGCCTGCTCGTCGCACCGGTAGTGCACGGCCGTACCGCCGGCCAGCGACACGGATGCGGTCCACAGCGGATAGTCCGGTGCGGGTACGAGCACCTCGTCGCCGTCGTCGAGCAGCGCCTGCATCGACATCTGGATCAGCTCGGAGACGCCGTTGCCCAGGTAGATGTCCTCGACGTCGAGGGGGATCCCCTTGGTCTGGTAGTGCTGCATCACCCCGCGGCGCGCGGACAGCAGCCCCTTCGCATCGCCGTAACCGTGCGCCCCGGAGAGGTTGCGCAGTATGTCCTCGAGAATCTCGGGCGGGCACTCGAACCCGAACGCCGCGGGGTTGCCCGTGTTCAGCTTGAGGATGCGGTGACCAGCTGTTTCCAGCCGCATCGCCTCCTCGAGCACGGGGCCCCGGATCTCGTAACAGACATTGGCGAGCTTCGTCGACTGGATGACCTGCATGCCAGTGAGGATACGGTGGTGTTTCACAGGGTGCGCGGGGTTTGCCCGCCGGTTGACCCGCCCGGGGAACCCGGTTCGCCCGCCCGGTCTTCCATCGCCATGTACCCGCCGTCCCCGGCCGTGGGAACCCTGGCCGGGGACGGTGACGCGGCTTGGAATGGATGTGTGACGGGCCGGGGCGGGTGAGATGCGCCACGCGAACGGGGCGCCGCCGTCACTCGGGCAGGCGCGTGCCGTCCGGGAGACGGATGCCGAAGTCGTCCGCCAGGACCCGCAGGAGTTCGTCGCCGTCCGCCAGCTCCCGTTCCTTCCGCGTGCCGTCGGGCGCCGTCTCCGTGAGCTTCCGGCCGGACAGTGCCAGGTGGCCGTCCGCAGTGGTGCGCTGGACGTACACCAGGTGCTGGAACGGGGAGCGCGGATTGGTCGCGATGTGCCAGTTGATGACCTCGTAGTCCGGCGCCTCGAACGGCTCCAGCGTGAACGTGTACTGGTCCTCCCACTCCCCGCCCGTGGACAGTGTCTGCAGCTTCCACAGTGGCAGCGGGCCGCCGTGCGGTGCGTGGACGAGCCGGTGACGGCGCGGTGCGTCGTGCAGCTCCGCGTCCGCCACCAGCGCGATCGGCTCCAGCAGCGAGCTGCCCGCTCCGAAGCCGACATCGGCGAGATACGGGGTCGGCTCGCCCGGCACCTCGGCCAGCATCAGCATGTGGGTGCGCGGCCGTACGTCCCCGGGCGCGGCCCCCAGTACCACGCGCGCGCAGAGCAGCGTCACCGTGAATCCGAGCTCGGCCAGCACGGCGGCGAAGAGGGTGTTGTGCTCGTAGCAGTACCCGCCGCGCTCACTGCGTACGAGCTTCGCCTGCAGATCCGCGAGCGCGAGCGAGGGCGCGCTGCCGAGCACGGGGTCCAGATTCTCGAACGGGATGCCCAGCGCATGGGCGCGGTGCACGGAACGCAGTACCTCCACGGTGGGGAGGCGCTCCCCGGTCCAGCCGATACGGGCGAAGTACGCGTCGAGGTCGAGAGTGCGGTCGTGGTCGGTCGTCATGATCCGACCGTACGCAACCGGGGTGGCGGGTGCCTCCGACCAGGGGCTGATCCCCCTGGTACACGGGTCCTGGTACGCGGGTCCGACGCGCCCCGGGCCTCGGAGGTACCTCAACTCCGGCGAGGCGAGCGGTGATACGGGGAACGATCGCCGCGCGATCGCTTTCGGTGAGCCGGACATGGCCGTACGCGTATTGCGCGACGCGGACGACATCACCACGGCACTCCGGCAGGCCTGGAGAACGCTCCCGCAGACGAACGCCCCGGCCCGGAACGGGCCCTGGCCCCCACCGCGGCGGCCGCTGAGGCGGAGGCGGCGGACCCGCGTGACCGGTAGGGCACGGACACGCGGGACCGACACTGTCGGCGGCGCTCAGCGCGCCAGCAGGTCGATGACGCCCGTGGTGCCTTCCTCGCCGCCCCGCTCCGCTTCCATGAGGCGCCGCTCCATCAGCGCAAGGTACGGGGCCAGCAGTTCGGCGCTGACACCCTGTTCCTCGGCCGTGCGCAGCAGCGTCGCGTTGCCCGCGACCTGCATGGCGAGGTTGGAGGTCACGCCCGCGCGGTAGTCGCCGCTCTCCAGTTGAGCGGCAGTCGCGTGCACCGCGGGTGCCATCGCGGTGAGCCAGTCGGCCAGCAGCGGGGCGAGCGCCCGAGGGTCGATGTTCTCCTTGCGGATCAGCGCGAAGGCGTGCGCGACCCCCGCGAACATCCCCGTCATCGCGCTCAGCAGCGCCACGTCGTGCAGGCCGGCGAAGCCGGGATCCTCGCCGACATAGGTGGTGCCGGCCGGCACGGCGAGCGTCTCCCTGTGCGCGTCGAACAGGGCGCGGGACCCGCTGTAGAAGATGTAACCGCCGGAGTCCGCGGCGCCGATCATCGGCGGGACCGCCATGATCCCGCCGTCCAGGAACCGGGCGCCGCGCTCCCGGGCCCATGCGGCGAGGGCGCGCGCCTGGCCCGGGGTGGAGGTGGTGAGGTTGACCAGGTCCTTGCCGGTGAGGTCGGCGCCGGCCAAGGTCTGCCCGACGGAGGCGTCGTCCAGCAGGCAGAGGACGACGAGCCGGTTCGCAGCCACCGCCTCCGCGACCGTCCCGGCCGCGCTCGCCCCCTCGGAGGCGAGCGCGTCGGCGCGGGTGGGGCTGCGGTTCCAGACGGTCAGGGGATGCCCGGCGGCGAGCCAGGTCCGGGCGAGCGCGGTGCCCATGGCGCCGAGCCCGAGGAGGGTGAGCGGCTGCTTCTCAGGGGTGTTGTCAGTCATGGAGATTAGGCTGGTCGCAGGCCTCGGAGCGATCAAGTACCCACTTCGGAGTGGGTGGTTACCGCGGGGTGAGTGACCAGGTGGGAGGGGTGGACCATGGGGACCGTGCGGAGGCCCGGGGCGTTCGTCTGCGGGATCGACGCGGCGATGGATGTCATCGGCGGCAAGTGGAAAGTGCTGATCCTCTGGGCGCTGAACGAGCAGACGTGCCGCTTCGGCGAGCTGCGCAGACTGGTGCCGGGGATCACCGAGAAGGTGCTCACCTCGCATCTGCGGGAGCTGGAGGACGACGGCATTGTGCACCGTGAGGTGCATGCCGAGATACCACCCCGCGTCGAGTACTCGCTGACCCCGCTCGGGTTCGCGCTCAACGAGGCGCTCGGGCCGCTCGGCGCGTGGGGACGGGAGCATGTGCTCGGCCAGGGCGCCCCGGAGGGTGTTCAGGGCGGCCCCGAGGGCACGCCGCATGCGCGCAATCCCCATGTGACGGCGGACCGTGTTCCGGCAGACTGCGCCGGTGACAGCTGATCCCTCATCCGCCTCCGCCTCGGCGGCCCGCTTCGGCGTACCGGCCGAGCCCTGGTTGCCGGCGCAGGCACCCGCGCCGGCCCGCTGAGAGATGGCGCACCGTCAGGACGGCCGGCATCTCTTCGTTTCTGCCGTCGGTGGTCGGGGGCCGGCCCCGCCGGGTCCTGCCGGGGCCGCGCGGCGGCGGAACCCGAACTGGCGCGCGGCTGACCGGTCACCCCGTCAACAGACCGTGCCCGGCCGGGCCGCCGTGGCCCTCAACAGGTCGCGCACCAGGTCGAAGTCGATGTTCTCCGGCTTGCGGAAGCGCAGGCAGCCCTTGCCCATGTCCTGTCCAGCCAGCCGCTTCTCGAATGCCGCGCGGACATCGGTGCGCAGCAGGTAGAAGGAGACGTAGTTCTTCTGGCTCGCGAAGGCGATCTCGGTGACCCCGTCCCGTTCGTAGGCGGGCATTCCGTAGGCCATGACCTCGTCGAAGCCCTTGAGTTCCTGGCGGCACATCAACCGCATTCTGACCAGGGCGTCCCGGCGCTCCTCCGGCAGCTCGGCCAGGTATCCGTCGACGTCCTCCGCCTTGCTCTGCACCATGCCCACAGCCTAACGACCGTCCCGAGGTCGGGAAGGCGGTCTTGCCCCGGACCCGCGCACCCCCAACAATGCCCATGACAAAACCGAAGGACCTTCGGTCACAGAGGTCATAAAGGGGACCCCCACATGAAGAAGCCTCTCCTCGGCGCGCTTTTCGCTGTTCTGCTCCTCGGAGCGGGAACGGCACCCGCTGTCGCGGCCACAAGCCACGACGCGGCCGCGCCGCAGAAGACGACGCAGGTTCAGCAGGTCACGGCCAAGGCGGTCGACTTCGCCGGTACGGTCGCGCTCAGCAACTGCTCCGGCTCCGTGGTCCGCACGGCCGCTTCGCTCCCGAGCGACCCGGCGCTCGTGCTCTCCAACGGGCACTGCCTGGAGACCGGCTTCCCCGGTCCGGGTGAGGTTGTCCTCGGCCGGAAGTCCACCCGCAGCTTCACCCTGCTGAACTCCGCGGGCAGCGGAGTCGGCACCCTGCGCGCCAGCAAGATCGCGTACGGGACGATGACCGACACCGACGTATCGCTGTACCAACTCACCCGTACCTACGCCCAGATCGAGAGCACCTACGGCATCAAGGCGCTGGAGCTCAACGCCGCGCACCCGGTCCAGGGCACCGCGATCACGGTCGTCTCCGGCTACTGGAAGCGCACGTACAGCTGCAACATCGACGGCTTCGTCTACCGCATGAAGGAGGGGTCGTGGACATGGAAGGACTCGGTCCGCTACACCTCCGCCTGCCAGACCATCGGCGGCACGTCCGGCTCCCCGGTGATCGACAACGCGACCGGCAAGGTCGTCGCCGTCAACAACACCGGTAACGAGGACGGGCAGCAGTGCACGGTCAACAATCCGTGCGAGGTCGACGAGAGCGGCAATGTGACGGTCCGTCAGGGAATCAACTACGCCCAGGAGACGTACGGCATCGTGCCGTGCATCGGCGCCGGCAGCCAGATCGACCTCAACCGGACCGGGTGCACCCTGCCCAAGCCGTAGCCGGAAGTCGTCCGCGCGCGCCGTGAGACCCCGCAGGTCTCACGGCGCGCTCGCGCGTCGCACCGCCGTCTCGATTCCGTCCAGCAGCACGCCGAGCCCGGCGGTGAACGTCTCGCGCGCCTGACGCTCCAGGTAGGGCACCGGGTCGTCGGCCGGTGGCGGCTCGGGTGCGCTCTCGCTCTCCAGGCGGCCGACGTCCGGGAAGCGGTCCGCGAAGTCCGGGGCCACCTCGCCGAGCAGCGCCGAGCGGGCGAACCACCACTCCTCGTCGGACTGGCCGGTCACCGCAGCGGCCAGCCGGGACTCGGCGACCGTCTGCGCCGAGCCGCGGACGAAGTGGAACAGCGTGCCGATCAGCCGCCGCAGGAGATGCGCGTCGAGCCCGGTCCCGTACAGGAGACGTACGAGGGTGTTGAGAGCGGCGTACTCGTGCGGGCCCAGCACCGGCCGGGCCTGGGAGACCTGGAGCACCCACGGGTGGCGGAGGTGGAAGGCAAGGGTGTCCTCCGCCCAGCGCGTGAGGGAAGCGCGCCAGTCGACCGTGTCCGGGTAGTCGGACGGGAGTTCGGCATGCACCGCGTCATACATCAGGTCCAGGAGCTCGTTCTTGCCGGGGACGTACGTGTAGAGGGCCATGGCCGTCCGGCCCAGTCGCTCGCCCACCGCGCGCATCGAGAGCGCCGCCATGCCGTCCTCGTCGGCGACGGCGACAGCGGCGCTCACGATCGCGTCCACGGTCAGTCCGGGCTTGGGTCCCGACCGGGCCGGTCCCGTTCCGCCCGGTGCCGGAGCGCTCTCCGTGCGCCACAGCAGGGCCATCGAACGGCGGGCGTCGCCCTGTCCCGCATAGACCACCACTTGCGACTCCTTACGCCATAAAGTAACTTCGCCCAGGCGACTCTTTACGGCATAAGTTATCAGGGAGAAAGTGGGTGGCCGATCCGATGAGTCAGTCGCTTGCGGTGTCGTACGTCCAGGTTGTGGGCGTGGAACGGATCACGCCGCGGATGGCGCGCGTCACCTTTACCGGAGATGCGCTGGCCGGCCTGATCGAGGACCGGCCGGATCAGCAGATGAAGCTCTGCTTCCCGAAGGGGCAGGGCGCGCCCGTCCTGCCGGAGCAGGACCCCGACGACACGTACGGGATGCGGTGGTACGAGGCGTACCTCGCGATCCCGGAGGCCGACCGGCCGTGGATGCGGAGCTTCACCGTCCGGGCGTACGACCGTGAGCGCAATGAGATGACCGTCGACTTCGTGCTTCACGGCGACACCGGTCCCGCCTCCCGCTGGGGGCGGACCGCGCGGCCCGGGGACGTACTCGGCATGGTCGGCCCGTCCTCGGCGTACGCCCGGCCGCTTCCTGCCTCCGACTGGCTGCTGCTGGCCGGGGACGCGACGGCGCTCCCCGCGATCGGCACGCTGCTCGAAGCGCTGCCGGCCGGGATGCGCGCGGTGGCGTATGTGGCGGTCGTCGACGCGGGGGAGGAGCAGCGGCTCTCGTCCGCCGCCGAGGTGACCGTGCGCTGGGTGCACGCGGGGGACGAGCTGACGGACGTGGTCCGCGCGGCGGAGCTGCCGGGCGAGGCGGGGGCGGGGGCCGCATGGCTCGCGGGGGAGTCGGGGACCGTACGGACGCTCCGCCGCCACCTGGTCGAGGAGCGCGGGATGCCCAGGCAGGCGGTGGAGTTCAGTGGCTACTGGCGGCGCAGGCTGACCCAGGACGACGCCCCGACCGAGGAGGACCTGGCCTGGGCGAAGGAGCGGGCGGAGGGATGAGGAGGGTTCACCGTGAGCCTCGTACCGACCGGGCCGCCGGGCCCGCTCCTCAATCGCCGGAGGGGCTGGAGCGGAAATCGAGGGCAACGCCCGCAGGGATCAGAAGAACGTGCGGATGTAGTCCGTGACCGTGCCGTCCGCCTCGACAAGCGGAATCAACTGCCACTTGTCGAACGACGTGCACGGGTGCGACAGCCCCATGCCGACCCAGTCCCCGACCTCCAGCTCCGCGCCGGCCTCGGTGCGCAGCCACGCGTGCTGGTCGGACAGCTTGGTGACGGTGATGCCGGTGGCGGCCCGCACCGAGCCGTCCCGCCCGGACCGCACGACCTGCGCCTGCGGAAGATCGAGGTCGTACGCCGCGTCCCGCTTCCCCGCGTTCACGAACGCCTGCTCGTCGGACGGCCGCGAGACGACCTGGGCCCAGAGCCGGAACGCGGGCTGCAGGGCGCCCTCCTCCGGGACCCGGTTGAACGGGGTGAGGTGCAGGTAGTGCCCGTCGTCGTGCGAGACGTACGCCCCCGAACGCAGCAACTTGCAGACGGGACGAGTGAGTTCGGGGATCTCCGCGAAGACGTCCGCGACCGTGTCGAACCAGGCGCTGCCGCCCGCGCTGATCACGATCCGGTCGTCGGCAGCCAGTGCGGCGAACCGGTCCGCCTTGTCGAAGTCGGCGGCCACCCGGACGAGCCGGTCCAGCCAGTCCCGTACCCGCTCCGTGGACGCGTCCGGCACCTCGCCCTCGTAACCGGCGACCCCGACCAGACGCAGCGTCCCCACCGCGGCCACCGCGTCGGCGACCGCCGCGCAGTCGGCCTCGGTACGGGCACCCGTGCGGGCCCCCTCGCCGGCGCCGAGTTCCACGACCACGTCCACCGGACGGACCGCACCCGCGGCGCGCAGTGCTTCGTCCATCAGCTCGACGCCGCGCACCGAGTCGACGTAGCAGATGAAGTGGAATTCGGGGGCGGAGTCCAGCTCGCCGGCGAGCCAGCGCAGTGCGACCGCGTCCACGAGCTCGTTGGCGAGGAAGATCCGCTCGATCCCGTACGCGCGGTACACCCGGACCTGGTGCGGAACGGCGGCGGTGATGCCCCACGCGCCGTGCTCCAGCTGCCGGGCGAAGAGCTGCGGCGCCATGGACGTCTTGCCGTGCGGCGCGAACGCGAGCCCGTGACGTTCGGCGTACGTCTCCAGCAGCGCGAGGTTGTGCGCGACGGACTCGGCGGAGAGGGCGAGGACGGGCGTCGTGAAGCCACCGGTGAAGAGGTTGCGGCGCTCGGCGGCGAGGGCGCCGACCGTGAGCCCGTCGGCGTCGGGCGGGAGCGACTTGAAACGGTGGTCGACCCGCTCGGCGGCGAGTTCACCAAGCGTGTGGGGAGCTGTTGCGACGTCCTCGTCGGCGGCCATGGACCCTCCTCGAAATCTGTTCGTTGCACCATATGCAACACCCGTTGCGCATATCGCTTGACGCTGTCTAACATCCGAGCCGACGCCGGGTCAATGGTGAGGGCCGGTGCGGAGCGCTGACCAGCGAGGAGCCCAGATTGTCCGGACCCGCAGCCGCGGGACGTGGAGCCGCCACCGCCGATGTCGTCTGCCTCGGTGAGTCCATGGTGACGTTCCTGCCCTCGCAGCCCGGCCGCCTCGCCGACGTCCCGTCCTTCGGGCGCGCGATCGGGGGCGCCGAGTCCAACGTCGCCTGCGCACTCGCGGCGGCGGGACACCGCGCGAAGTGGGTCGGCCGGGTCGGTGCGGACGGGTTCGGCGACCATCTCGTCGACGCGATCGCGGCCTACGGGGTCGACACATCGGCAGTCCGGCGCGACCCCGACCGTCCCACCGGCATCTACTTCCGTACGGCGACGGACCGGGCGACGAGCACCCATGAAGCCGCTTACTACCGGGCCGGGTCGGCGGCCTCCGCGATGTCGCCGGCGAACGTTCCGTACGAGGACCTGTTCGACGCGCGCATCCTGCACCTGACCGGTATCACGGCGGCCCTCTCCGCGGACTGCCTGTCCCTGCTCCGCTCCCTCACCGAGCCCCGCCCGGACCGACCGTTGATCTCCTTCGACGTGAACCACCGCCCGCACCTGTGGCGCGCCGGCGACGAGGGACCGGGCGTGCTGCTCGACCTCGCGCGCCGCGCCGATCTCGTCTTCGTCGGCGAGGACGAGGCGGCGGAGGCCTGGGGGTTGCGGGGCGCCGACGCCATCCGTGAGGCGCTGCCGGAACCGGCGGTGCTCGTGGTCAAGCGGGGGCAGGAGGGGGCGACGGTCTTCTCGGGGCGCACCCCCGAACCCCGCGCCTCGATCGCCGGACGGGCTGATTCTTCCGTCACCACTGTCCCCGCCCTCCGCGTGGACGTCGTCGCCGCCGTCGGCGCGGGCGACGCCTTCGCCGCCGGTTTCCTCTCCGCCACCCTCCGCGAGCTCCCCGTCCGCGACCGCGTCCGCCACGGCCACCTCATGGCCGCCGCCGCCCTCACCGTCCCCGGCGACCTCACCGACCCGCCGGCCCGTGCCCACGCCGACGAACTCGTCGCTCTCGACGACGCCGCCTGGGGAAAACTTCGTCTCGGTCCCGGCTGGACGGCAGCCGGCCGCGCCGGCATCGACCGGAGCCCGGCCCCGCAGGAGGTACACCCGACATGAGCCAGACCGTCGACCGCGCACTGGGCATCCTCCCGCTCCTCGCCGAGGGCCCCGCCGACCTCGGCCAGGTCGCCGACCGCCTCGGCGTCCACAAGTCCACCGCGCTCCGCCTGCTCCGTACGCTGCACGAACACGGTCTCGTCTACCGTCAGCAGGACCAGCGCTACCGCCTCGGAGCCCGTCTCTTCGCCCTCGCGCAGGAGGCCGTCGAGAACCTCGACGTACGCGAGATCGCCCACCCCCACCTCGTCGAGCTCAACGCGCAGTGCGGGCACACCGTCCATCTTGCGGTGTACGAGGAGGGAGAAGTCCTCTACATCGACAAGGTCGAGAGCCGCTACCCGGTCCGGATGTACTCGCGGATCGGCAAGCCCGTCGCGATCACCGTCGCCGCCGTCGCCAAGCTGCTGCTCGCGGATCTGTCCGAGCCCGAACGGCGGGCGATCGCCGAGGAGCTCGACTACCCCATGTACACGTCCCGTTCGGTCCCGGACGCCGGCGCCTTCCTCAAGGAGCTCGCCGTCGTCAGCGAACAGGGCTGGGCCACCGACCTCGGCGGCCACGAGGAGTCCATCAACTGCGTCGGAGCCCCGATCCGCGGCGCGGACGGCCGTGTCGTCGCCGCCATGTCGGTCTCCGCACCCAATGTGGTGGTCACGGCCGAGGAACTCCTCACCCTGCTCCCGCTGGTGCGCCGCACCGCCGACGCCATCAGCCGGGAGTACTCCGGCACTCCCCAACCCAAGAAGGCCTGAACCGCGATGACCGAGAAGACCGCCCTCACCCCCAGCACCCACACCACGCCGCCCGCCAAGTTCTCGCACGGCGTGAAGAAGGGGAACATCCTCCAGGTCGCCGGCCAGGTCGGCTTCCTGCCCGCCGTCGAGGGCCAGACCCCCACCCCGGCCGGCCCGACGCTGCGCGAGCAGACCCTCCAGACGTTCGCCAACGTCAAGGCGATCCTGGAGGAGGGCGGCGCGAGCTGGGACGACGTGATGATGATGCGCGTCTACCTCACGGACGTGGACCACTTCGCGGAGATGAACGAGATCTACAACAGCTACTTCGGCGAGCAGAACCTCAAGGAGGCCCCTGCCGCGCGTACGACGGTGTACGTCGGTCTCCCCAAGGGCCTGCTGATCGAGATCGACGCGCTCGCCGTCCTGAGCTGAGCGATCCCCGGCTGATCCGCTTGCCTCACCGCACCACCACGCCACACGGCACGGCGCCCCGCATCGAGGGGGCGCCGTGCCGCGCCCACCAGTGCAGTGGTCAGACGATCATGACCGGGACGTCGTAGTGGGGGATCCACTTGTCGCGGGTGACGATCGTCATTCCCTCGGTCTGGGCCTGTGCGACCAGTATCCGGTCGAAAGGATCGCGGTGATGGGCGGGCAGCCTGCCGGCCCGTACGCCGTGTCCCGCGGTGATCGGCAGCGAAGTGAACTGGCTGTCCCGGACCCGTTCCGCCAGGTCCTTCGGCCCTTCCAGCTTGCCGAGTGACTGCTTGATCGCGATCTCCCAGGCAGAGGCCGCGCTGATGTACACGGAAGGTTCCGTGTCGAGCAGGTCCTTGATCTCCCCGGAGAGTTCCGAGGAATCGTCGAGCCACCAGAGGATCACATGTGTATCGAGCAGTAGGCGCATCAGTGCATCCCGAAGGCGTCGGCGATCTCGTCGGGCAGCTCGTCGAAGTCGGCGGCGAGGTGGATCTGGCCCTTCAAGGATCCGCGTCCCGTCCGCCTGACCTTGGGGTGCAGCGGAACGACCTTGGCCACCGGCTCACCGGCCTTGCTGATCACGACTTCCTCGCCGGTGGCGACCTGTTCGAGGATGCGAGAGAAGTGGGTCTTGGCCTCGTGCACGTTGTACTGGCGGGCTGCTTCCATGGCTGCCTCACACGTGGGATCGAGAGGTGGACTAAGTGCTGGACTAAGCACAGGATCACCATAGCGCACATGCGGCAGCGCCACCGGGGGAGCGGTGGCGCTGCTGGTCAAGGACTGGTGCTCAAGGATGCCGGGTCAGGGGTGACGACAGGCCGTGGGCGCGCGGGGTCAACGCGTTCGACCAGGCATTGCCCGACTTGGCGTCCCAGTCGGGGTGCCGGTGAGTGTCGGGGGTAGGGCAAAGGGGTGTCGCGGAGGCGGGACGAGGAGGGGCGACCACCGCTGGGCGATAATCTGGTCCAGACCAATGGGGTTGTCAAGACCTCTGACAGCAGCGGCTGTGGTCGGCGGGCTCGGCGGCCGTGGTGGGCGGGACGGAATCGCGAGGTCCATTGGTCCGGACTGCTGTCGGCCGAAGTCACCCGGAGGCAGCCTCCGTTGACACTTTCCGGTGATCTTTTCGCGCGGTTCGAGCTCTCTCGCGGGTGGGCGGGCCGAGAGCGCCGGACAGTGACCGAGCCCCACCTCCGGAGCCTGCCGTCGATCCACGGAGATCCATTCTGACGTGCGTGAATGAATTCTGAGCATGGGGAATCGGAACGGAGTCCGGTAACCCTCCGCAGTGGTACGGAAATTAACGAGTCTCGGTTTCGTCCGATTTCGCACCGGTGTGATGCGCGCGAGTCGCCCCCGCGCCGCGTACACCTTGTCGTACTGGCCTCCGAAAAGTGTTCACTGGCTGGTAGGACGTGGATAAAGTGCTGACGCAGAAGCACGGAGCAGGAGCGATTGCGGCCGTTGTCGTCACGACAACGGCCGGAGCCGAACGGGGAACCAGCGTGCCGACCGCAATAACAGTGACCAGTGCTGATCTCGTGCTGCCGCCGACCGACCAGCAGACACCGACAGCCGCTTTACTCCGGGCTCCGGAAGACCAGACCATGGACCAGGCGATCGGCGACATGCATGTGCTGCTGGAGCAGCACGGGTATGTCGTCGCCATCTATGCGGCCAATCTGCCGATCGCCCACGAGCGCAGGATGCACTCCGTCAGATCTGTCCTGGAAAGTGACCGGATCGCCCTGCTGAAGGTGGATCTGCCACCGTTGGGCATCGCCGTACTGGTGCGTCAGCTGCGTCAGTTGTCGATCTGCGACTTCAGTCCGGGAGTGGTGGCATCCGCCGCCCGGCTGCTGCCCCACTACATCCACGCCGGCGCCCTGCTGAACTCCGTCACCAAACTGGACCGGGTTCCGGTCAGCCTGAAGACGCACGCCAGGTCCTGGGTCCCGGGCTCCCAGTTCGCCGTCCTTGCGGGCCCGAACCCGCAGCTCATCAAGGTCGGTCCGACCGTCAAACCTCTGGACGGCCCCGAATTCGCCACGGATCTGCTGGTCGCCAAGGGGCAGTCGCAGTCCGAATGGGTGCAACAGACCTTGGCCCCTGCATGGAAGGTCCAGGCCATTCACGAGGCCGCCCTGCCTTCCGATTCTTCCGGCTGGTGGGGAACCGGAAAGCTGGTGGAATTTGCCGCTTACCTTCCGGACATCTCCGTGCTGTACCAACTCGTCGCATCGGTAAGGCGGGAGATCTGCCGCTGGTGCGGAATGGAGCTCATCGGGGACCGTTGCGGATTCTGTACGTCGCCGCTTCACGCTCCCGAGAACCGAATGCCTTCCAGCGGTGTCCTCAGCCAGGGGGCACCTGCACCACCGGGTTCCTAGCGCCCCCGGATTCCTCCACAGCCGCATATATGCACGTACCGCTCCCCGACCACCGCTCCTGCGCCCCACTCCCTGTCATATGCCGTCCCCCTCAAGCTGAACACAAGGCCCATAGACAGGTCTACGCGCAGATACAGACGCAGATTCGGACATAAACCGAGTCACCGCACATCCCTCTGTCCGCTGCCCCACGCATCCGATACGAACGAGGTTGTCCGGCCCATGAACTCCCGCCAGCGCCGCGGCGTGATACTCCTGCTCCTGTCGGTCCTGTGCGCCTTCGGCGCCTTCGCCGGGGTGCTCTCGGTGATCAGCGACGTCAATTCGAAGGTCGGGCCCGAGGTCTCCGCCTACCAGGTGAAGTCCAACGTCGCCCCCTACACGCCGCTGTCCGCCGGGCAGTTCAAAAAGATCACGATGCCGAAGCGCTGGCTCTCGACCAACGCCGTGACCGACCTCGCCGAGATCAACGGCAAGATAGCCGTCACCCAGCTGCGCGAGGGCTCGCTGCTCCAGTCGGACATGATGCAGAAGCGTCCCGAACTGCAGCCCGGTGAGCAGGAGATCGCCATCATGATCGACGCCGCTACCGGTGTCGCGGGCAAGATCACCCCCGGTGCGACGGTCAACGTCTATGCCACCTTCGCCGGGGAACGGGACGGCGCAAAGTCCACGTCGAAGGTCATCGTCTCCAACGCCAAGGTCCTGGAAGTCGGCAAGCTGACCGCCCTGGAGCCGAACCGCGACGGCAAGTCGAACATGGGCACCGAGGCCGTCCCGATCACCTTCGCGCTCAACACGCTCGACACCCAGCGCATCGCCTATGCCGAGTCCTTCGCGGAGCACGTACGCCTCGCGCTCGTCGCCTCCGGCAGCGACAGCACCATCCGCCCGGGCGACCGCACCTACACGCTCGACAAGGACAAGTGAGGATCGAATGACCACGAGGATCCTCCCGGCAGTCGGCGACCCCGACGCGGCCAGGTCCGTCACCACCCTGCTCAGCCAGCTCCCCGACGCTGAGCCAGGGGCTCCCGTCGGCGACTCGACGCAGCTGATCG
This sequence comes from Streptomyces sp. NPDC048411, assembly GCF_040704695.1. Classification (NCBI taxonomy): domain Bacteria; kingdom Bacillati; phylum Actinomycetota; class Actinomycetes; order Kitasatosporales; family Streptomycetaceae; genus Streptomyces; species Streptomyces sp. NPDC048411. The sequence continues at coordinate 27,786 of NZ_JBEZKL010000011.1, read as the reverse complement.
ACACCCTCGCCCGGCTCGCGGGCGAGTCGATCGACGAACTGCCCGAGGTCGTGCTGGTCCATGAGCGGATCGGCCCGGTGCCGGCTCTGGAACTGATCCGGGAGGTCTCGCTGCGCTTCCCCGCCATCGGGGTCGTGCTGATCACCGCCGACGCCAGCCCCGGCCTGTTCGCCGCGGCAATGGAGTCCGGCGCCCGCGGCCTGGTCACCCTGCCGCTGAGTTACGAGGAACTGGTCAACCGGGTCCAGTCCGCCGCCCAGTGGTCGGTCGGAGTACGCCGCCACCTGGGCACCGGAGGCGATGTCTTCACCGGCCCCGGCGGCACGGTCGTCACGGTCAGCGGCGCCAAGGGCGGCGTGGGCGCCACCGTCACCGCGGTTCAGCTCGCCCTGGCCTCCCAGGCGTCGGGCCGTACGGTCGCTCTCGTCGACATGGACCTCCAGGCCGGTGACATCGCCTCGTACCTCGATGTGCAGTTCCGGCGCTCCGTCGTCGACCTGGCGGCGATCACCGATATTTCTCCCCGCGTCCTGTCCGACGCCGTGTTCAGCCACAGCTCCGGCCTCGCCCTGCTGCTGGCGCCCGGCGAGGGCGAACGCGGCGAGGAGGTCAGCGACCGGTCGGCCCGCCAGATCGTCAGCGCCCTGCGGTCGCGGTACGAGGTCGTGGTCATCGACTGCGGCAGCCAGCTCCAGGGCGCGAGCGCGGCGGCCATCGAAATGGCGGACACGGCGCTGCTGGTCACCACCCCGGACGTGATCGCGGTGCGCGGCGCGAAGCGCACGGTACGGATGTGGGACCGACTGCAGATCCGCAAGGCGGAGGAGACGCTCACCCTCGTCAACCGGTTCATTCGCAACACAGAGATCCAGCCCCCGCTGATCGAGAAGATCACCGGGACCCGGATGGCGAACACGGCCGTCCCCGCGAACTTCAAGGAGCTCCAGGGCGCCGTCGACGCGGGGCGGATGCATGAACTCGATGCCAAGAGCACGGTGAAGCAGGCGCTGTGGGGCCTGGCCGGAGAGCTGGGGATCGTGAAGGTCCCCGAAAACGCGGACAAGCGCGGCAAGTTCAAGAACGACCGAGGCTCGATCGGACGCCCGCGCAGACGGCGCGACGGTGACACCGGGGGCCGGGCGACGACCGAGGAGGCACGTTGAGCCATGGCGACCACCGAGATGAACGGCCCGGAGATACGGGAAACACAGGGAGTACGGGGACGGCGTTACCGCACAGCCGACCGTGAGCACGACGGCTGCCGGGTGACGGGGCGGGATCGTGACCGCGGTCAGACCGCCATCGAGTTCCTGGGCGTCACACCGCTGATCATCCTGCTGATGATTGCACTGTGGCAGTGCGCGCTGATCGGCTACACGTTCTCTCTGGCGGGGAACGCGGCGGACGAGGCCGCCCACAAGGGCGCCATCTCCGGCGGTCTGCGCGCACAGGCATGCAGGCAGGTCGCCACCGAGCACCTTCCGAAGGCATGGCGGGAGAAGTCCAGGACGACGTGCCGCTCCTCGTCCGACATGTACAAGGCCGAGGTCAGGCTCAAGGTGCCGGTCCTGGTGCCCGGCGTTCTGAACTGGCCCTTCCACGTCACCGGCAACGCCGCCGCACCGCTGGAGGGCTGAGCGATGAACACACGCACGCACACACCCACACGCACCACCCGAAGGCGCGACCGGGGTCAGGTCGCCATCGAGTACATGGGCTTCATCCCGCTGCTGCTCCTGGTCGGTCTCCTCGCGATCCAGATGGGCCTTGCCGCGTACGCCGCCAACCAGGCGGGCACCGGCGCCCGTGCGGGAGCCCGCCTGTCCAGCATGTCCGCCAGCGGGTCCGACTGCGCGGGGGCGGGCAGGGACGCGATGAGCGACTGGACCGCGAACAGGGCCCGCTTCAGGGCGAAGCCTTCCTTCGACGAGGTCACCTGCACCGTCCGCGTCAAGGTGCCCCGCATCATTCCCGGCGTCGACATCTGGGGCTGGGCCGAACGGAGCTCCACGATGCCCCGCACCTGACCCCACAGCGCCCCGCACGTACGGCTGAGGCCCCACCGGTAAGCCAGAACGAGGAGTTACGGACATGAGTCTGCGGGCACGCGTCACCGCCCCCGAGAAGCACAGCGGGGCGCGGGAGGACGGCCACATGGTCGCCACCTACCGCGCCAAGCTGCTCGAAGAGATCGACCTGGCGGAGATGTCCTCGCTCGCCGCGGCCGACCGGCGGGCCCGGCTGGAGCGCGTCCTCAGCCACATCATCAGCCGTGAGGGACCGGTCCTCTCGACCGTCGAACGCACCCAGCTGATCCGCCGGGTCGTCGACGAGGCCCTCGGCCTCGGCATTCTGGAACCGCTCCTCGAAGACGCGTCCATCACGGAAATCATGGTGAACGGCCCTGACCAGATCTTCGTCGAGCGCAGCGGCAAGGTCGAGCAGCTCCCGATGCGCTTCGGTTCGCACGAGCAGTTGATGCAGACCATCGAGCGCATCGTGTCGACCGTCAACCGCCGGGTGGACGAGTCGAATCCGATGGTCGACGCCCGCCTTCCCAGTGGTGAGCGTGTCAATGTGATCATCCCGCCGCTCTCGCTGTCCGGTGCGACGCTCACCATCCGACGGTTCCCGCGGGCCTTCACGCTCCAGGAGATGATCAACATCGGCTCGCTCGACGAGCAGATGCTGATCCTGCTCTCCGGGCTCGTCCAGGCCAAGCTCAACGTCATCGTCTCCGGCGCCACCGGCACGGGCAAGACGACCCTGCTCAACGCGCTCTCCGGGCTCATCCCGGACAGCGAGCGCATCGTCACCATCGAGGACTCCGCCGAGCTCCAGCTCCAGCAGAGCCATGTGATCCGGCTCGAGTCCCGCCCGGCGAACGTCGAGGGGAAGGGCCAGATCACCATCCGTGACCTGGTCCGCAACTCCCTGCGTATGCGACCCGACCGGATCGTCGTCGGTGAGGTCCGTGGCGGCGAATCGCTCGACATGCTCCAGGCGATGTCGACCGGTCACGACGGCTCGCTCGCCACCGTCCACGCCAACAACGCCGAGGACGCGCTCATGCGTCTGCAGACCCTGGCGTCGATGTCCGAGATCAAGATCCCGTTCGAGGCACTGCACGACCAGATCAACAGCGCCGTCGATGTCATCGTCCAGCTCACCCGGCACGCCGACGGCTCCCGCAAGGTCACCGAGATCGCCGTCCTCGACTCGCACGGCCGCGATCCCTACCGCATCGTGACCGTCGCGCGGTTCAACGCCCAGCCGATGGCCGCCGACGGGCGGATCTACGGGGAGTTCCAGTACCTCCCGATCCCGCGCAAGATCGCCGACCGTCTCTACATGGCCAGCCAGCCTATCCCGCAGGCCTTCGGAGTCGCCGCGTCCGCCGAACAGCTCGCCACCCGAGAGGCCAACTAGGTACCTGTGCCATGACAAATCTTCCTCTTCTCACGATCGGCGTCACGCTGCTCTGTGGCGTGACGGGCGTCATGGGCCTGCACGCCTACTCCGGCGGGAAGGCCGACCAGGAAGCGCTGGTCGACCGGCTGTCGCACACCGGGCAGATCCCGGAGGCCGGGCGTCACCGCCGCTTCCGGGGCATCGACCGCAGGCTGCGCAAGACCGGTCTGGGCCGCAAGCTCGAACTGAAGCTGGCGGCCACCGGACTCGAGATCACGCCCGGCGAGTTCTTCGTCTACGCGCTCGCTGCCATGGCCGGACTGTGGATGATCGCCTCGTCGATCCTCGCCAGCTTCTTCGGCCCGGTCGCCGCCCTCATCGGCCTCTGGGGCACCAACGCTTTCTTGAACTGGCAGCGGACCAAACGCACGGAACGCTTCATCAACCAGCTCCCCGAACTCGCCCGCATTCTCGCCAACGCCACTCAGGCCGGACTCGCACTCCGTACGTCCATCAGCATGGCGGCGGACGAGATGGAGGACCCGGCGGGCGAGGAACTGGCCCGGGTCGCCCGCCGCCTCGCCGTCGGCGAATCCCTCGACGACGCGCTGAGCGAACTGACCGACCGGCTGCCGTCGCGCGAACTCGTCGTCCTCGTGACGACCCTTGTGCTGTCCAACCGGGCCGGCGGTACGGTCGTCAGCTCGCTGCGCAACCTCACCGAGACGCTGGAGGAGCGCAAGGAGACCCGGCGCGAGGTCAAGACCCAGCTGTCCCAGGTGACGGTCACCGCCTACGCGGTCCCCGTCTTCGGCCTGGGCGCCATGCTTCTGATGAACGCGGTGATGCCCGGCGCGCTCGACCGCATGACCGGTGCCTTCATCGGTCAGGTCGCGGTGGTCATCTCCATCGCCCTGTACGCGATCGGATTCATCGTGATCCGCCGCCTGTCCCGGATCGACGTCTGATGAGCGGGGCGAACATGGACCTGCTCCTCGCAGGCGTCATAGGCCTCGCGGTGTTCGGAGCCATTGCCGGTATCCGCATGTACCGGGCCGACGCCAAACTCCCCGGTGACCTCGCGATCGCCCTGGAGGTAGGCGCCACCCGTACCAACGCGGTGGGTTCCGGCATCGACCGGATGGGCATGCGCTGGGCCCCCATGGTGCTGCGGATGATGGGCCCCAAGGCGGTCAACAAGAAGCGCCGCCAGATCGACATGGCGGGCAACCCTGGCGGTCTGACCATCGACCGCTACGCCGCCCGCCGCTTCGTCTACGGCGCCCTCGGCGCGTTCGGCGCGCTCACGATGCTGATGCGCGGCCAGCTCTTCCTCGCCATTCTGCTGGTCGCCTTCGGCCTGTTCTGGGTCGAGGTCGGCATCTGGGCGGCGGTCCGCGTCCGCAGGGACCACATCGACCGGACGCTGCCCGACTTCCTCGACGTCCTGGCCGTCGTCGTCTCCGCAGGCCTCGGCTTCCGCCAGGCGCTCGGCCGCGTCGCGGAGAAGTACGAGGGCCCCTGGGCCGACGAGCTCCGCATCACCCTGCGTCAGATGGACATGGGTGTCAGCCGCCGCGAGGCGTTCGACCAGCTGCGCAAGCGCAACGACTCGGAACAGGTCGCCATGTTCGTGACCACGCTTCAGCAGGGCGAGGAGCTCGGCGCGCCGATCGTCGAGACGCTGATCCAGATCGCCAACGACATGCGGCGTACGGACGCCCAGAACGCTCGCAGGAAGGCGGCCAGGGCCGTCCCCAAGGCGACCTTCGCGGTCACCACGTTCCTTCTCCCCGGGACGCTCGTGCTGCTGACGGTCGGCTTCGTCTACGGAGCCAACGTCGACTTCAGCTTCATCTCGGGCGGATGACATGGACGGCGGAGTCGATGACCACGATCCACGGAGGAGGTGACAGGCACATGTCGTTCCCACTCGGCAGCGCGCAGACGGGACTGGCGTCGGACGTACGCCAGGCGATCGCCGACCCCGGGCCGCGCCCGGCGTTCGCGATCCAGCTCAACGCGCTCCAGGCGATGTGCCGGCAGGTCTTCGGGTTCCGGCTCGCGATGATCGCCATGGCCACACCGTTTGCGATCAGCCATACCGCAGAAGGTCCGGCCACCTGGTTGATCGGCTCGGCGATCCTTGTCACCTTCATGGGCTCGTACGTCCTGTTCCGCGACTGGGAACGTTTCGGCCCCGTCCTGCTCCGCCACCCGTGGCTGCTCGGCATCGACGCGTTCTTCGGCGCCCTGCTGCTGATCACGGCCACGCCCGAATCCACGCTCGCGTACGTCACCGTCTGCACCCCGCTCCTGGCCGGACTCGTCTACGGCTGGCGGGGCGCGGCGGTCTTCGCGGCGCTCCAGACGGTGATCGTCTTCGGCGTGTACGCCACCGACCCGAAGCTGGAGTCCGCCGACGCGACGGCATTACTCCTCCCCGGCTTCTGCGTGATCGCGGGCGCCGTCGGGGTCACCCTGCGCAATCTGCTCCTCCGCTTCGGCACGGCCAGCCAGGCGCTCACCGAGACCAAGGCCCGGCTCGCGGTGAACGAGGCGGTGGAGAGCGAGCGCACCCGGCTCGCCCGGGAGATGCACGACTCGGTGGCCAAGACCCTGCACGGTCTGGCGCTGGCCGCCGACGGTCTGGCCGGCTCCTCCGACCGGATGGATCCGCTCACCGTCAAGCACCAGGCCGAACTGGTCGCCCGGTCCGCCCGCCGGGCGGCGGCGGAATCGCGGGAACTCCTCTCCGACCTGCGCCGCGAGTCCGGACTCGACGGGGGAGTGGACGTCGTCAGCGAGCTCCGCGCCCGCGCCGATGACTTCACCCGCCGCCACGGACTCACGGCCACCTTCCGAATGCTCAACGAGGCCCCGGTCCCGCCCGTGCCGCAGGTGGTCGCCCGCCAACTGCTCACGGTCGCCTCCGAAGCGATGGAGAACGCCCATCGCCATGCCCACCCCACCTATCTCGTCGTGCTCGCAGGCGTGAAGGGCGATGTCCTACGCGTCAGCGTGTACGACGACGGGCGCGGCCTGCCCCCAGGCACGACGCTCGACGACCTCAGACGCGCCGGTCACTTCGGCCTCGTCGGCATGGTCGAACGCGCCGCGTCCATCGGCGCCCGTATCCGCATCGGCAAGGGCAAGGCGGCCAAGGGCACCGAAGTACGCCTGGAACTCCCGGTGGCCGCTCTCGTCGCCGGTTCGGAAACACAGCAAGTGAACTGACCCGCTCCACCCCACCCCCACCCCCCATAGATCCTGAGAGGAGGTCGCAGAATGCCGGACGATGTCTCCCGTGCTTCGGGCCAGAACTGGGCGGCACAGAACCACACCTCCCAGCACACGTCCTCGCACCTCACCCCGCTCAACTCGGAGCTCAGCTCCTCCGGGTTCCCCATCCCCCAGCAGCCCGCGGCATCCGAGGTCACACCTCCCTTCCCCGCAGCCCCGCCCCTGGCACTCCCCAGCCCCCTGCGGGTCGTCGTCGCCGACGACAACCCCGTGGTCCGGGCCGGCCTGGGCGTCCTGCTCTCCGGCCGCGAGGACATCGAAGTCGTGGCGGAGGCCGCGGACGGCCGCCAGGCCTACGACATGGCCGTGCAGCACCGTCCGGACGTTGTCCTGCTCGACGTCCGCATGCCAGGCGTCGACGGCATCTCGGCCCTGCCCCACCTCGTACGGGTGGCCCCGGTCATGATGCTGACCTACAGCCGCGAGAGCGAGATCGTCCACGAGGCGCTGCGGCTGGGCGCCGGTGGCTATCTGGTGCACGGCGAGTTCACGGCGGACCAACTGGTGCAGGCGGTACGGGACACCAAGAACGGCCGCGCCCACTTCACCGCGACCGCGGCGAACGCGCTCCTGGCCCATATGCGGCAGGGAGCAGGGCCACAGGGGCAACCTCTACCGGAGGGGCTGGGAACGGCGCTGAACGCAGGCGTTCCCCAGCCGAGGCCCGGACACGACGGGCACCCCGCGGGCGTGATGCAGCAGAACGGTGCGCATGCACATGGCTCTGGTCCCGAAATGGTTCCACCTGCGCCGCAACAGGGCCGATCCGTTCAGGGTCTTTCGCATCTGCAACCGATTGTGGCACAGTCGTCACTGACCGGGAAGCCGGGATCGGCACCCAACAAGCAGCAGTACGGGCTGAGTTCGCGGGAGGTGGAGGTCATGGAGCTGATCGCATCCGGCATGAGCAATCAGCAGATCGCCGCCACCTGCTTCATCAGCGAGAAGACGGTCAAGAACCACATCAACCGCATCTTCACCAAGCTCCACAGCGGCAGCCGCAGCGAGGCGATCGCCCGCTGGCTCGGCACGGCCCCGGCAGGTGGGCCCGGCGCGCGGGGGACTGGTGGCCGTGGCTGAGACGGAGATCCGGGCATCGGACAGCGGTACGGAAAGCGGGGCCCAACTCCCCCTTTGGGCCCGGGAATGGGCCCTGGGACCCTCTGGCGGGCAGGGTGTGCGCCCGTATGTTTCTCATGCCGCCAGCGGGACCGGCCAGGAGGAAGCCGGTACCGCGGGTGGCACCAGAGAAACGTGCGAGTCGGCCGGCTACCGGTCGGCCGAACCTGGAGGGGAACACCATGTCGAACATCACCCTGAAGACCGCCGTCCGCGTCAACGGCTGGGCCAACACCGCCGTCAGCAAGATCCAGAAGCGTTACGAGGCCAAGGACCGCGGCCAGACGGCCTTCGAGTACCTGGGCATCATCCTGGTGGTCGTGGCGATCATCGGTGCGATCGTGGCTACGGGTATCGGTGGCGCGATCAGCCAGAGGATCCGGACCCTGGTGGACAGCATCACCGCTCAGTGATGATTGGTCGTTCGCGCAACGATGTAGGGCAGGCCTTCCCCATCTACGTAGTAATGGTGGCGGGTCTGCTCTTCCTCGCGTTCGCATTCTTTGCCGTCGGCAAGGCTGCTGCCTTGCGCAATGGGGCCCAGGGCGCGGCGGACGCCGCCGCGCTGGCTGCTGCCCAAAAGACTCGTGAGGATTTTGAGGCTCCATTCCTCGCCTCGCTTCCCGAGGACACGCTGGAACTGTTTCTACAGGGCCACGCGGTTACCGGGTGCCCTGCGGCTCAGGCACTTGCCGCAGCGAATCAGGCTGACGTCTTCGGCACCGGCTGCCAGTGGATACCTGGCGGCTATCGAGACCGGATTAAGGTTGAGGTCAAGGGCCGCAAACCGGTCAACTCGTCGGTGATTCCCGGTTCGGAGAAGACGTTCGCCAAGGCCAAGGCCACTGCCGTTGTCGAGTTCCGTTGTCCCGGTTGGAAGTCCGTGGACCTCAACCACGACAGCGTCCGGGACGTGTTCTTCTTCCATTGCGACGGCAAGCTGCTCGAAATCAGGCCGAGCAGCCCCCCGCCCTGGTCCGAGGTGAGCAAGATTCTCTACGACGTGCACCTGGTCGACAACTGATAGCGAACGACGAGTAAAGGAATCAGAACCCATGAGCATTCGGCGCTTCGCCAAGTCCCGAAGGGCAGTGGCCGCCGTCTCGCTGACGGCGGTCTTGACTCTGGCCGTCACAGGTTGCGGCACTGACGGTGGTGGCAAGAAGGCGGACGATGCTGGTTCGTCGCCGTCCTCTGAGCCTTCCAAGTCTTCGGACGGGGACAAGGAGGCGAAGCAGGAAGACACTGCTGCCGGGGACAACGTGGACCCGAATGTGAAGCTCGCCGAGGTCAAGGGAGACGGGCTGACGCTTGTCATCAATCAAGTGAAGCGGGACTCCGGAGGGTTCATCACCGTTCAGGGGCAGATCAACAACGAGAGTGATCAGACGCGCAATACCAGTTCATGGGCAGGTTTGGAGAGCGCGATCTCCTCCAAGAATCCGAACTCTGTCGCTGGCGCCACGCTGGTGGATAAAGCCGGGAAGAAGCGCTACTACGTACTGCGTGACACGGAGAATCGGTGCCTTTGCACCACAAGCATCCCTCCTTTGCTGGCAGGCAAGACGATTCCAGTTTTCATGCAGTTCCCGGCGCCACCGAGTACGACAACCGAGGTTGACTTCACCCTGCCGACCTTCGCCACCACCTCGCTGAAGATCTCCGGGTGAGGGCCGACATGACCCACACCCGTACCTGCCGCAGGCCACCACGTCTCGCGGGACACGTCATTGCGGCCACTTTGCTGATGGCAAGCATCACTGTCCTGGGGGCGGCACAGGCTGTCGCCGACGACGGCCCCAGCGTGCCGCCCGGCACCGAGGCGTCATCGGTGCCGCCCGTCCAGGTGGACGGCAACGACCCCGACCTCAAGATGGCCGAGGGGGCCACACTCGCCCCCGCCAAGGTCCTCGACATCGTCCAGGTGGTCGAGGACCAGGGCGGCGAGGAGCGCCGCGAGGACAGCAACGCCAGCATCAAGTTCGCGCTCCAGGCCGAGGTCCTCTTCGGCAAGGACAGCGCGAAGCTGAGCGCCGCGGCCAAGTCCCGTATCGCGGCGGTCGCAGCCGAGATCAAGAAACAGAACGCCACCAAGGTGCGCGTCTTCGGCTTCACCGACAACCTCGGGTCCTCGGCGCACGGCGACGTGCTGTCCAAGCAGCGTGCTGATGCGGTGCACGGCGTGCTGGTCCAGTCGCTCGGATCGACGATCACCTTCGAGATCCGTGGTTACGGCGAGCAGTACCCGATCGCCGACAACAGCACGGAAGAGGGCCGGAAGAAGAACCGGCGCGTGGAGGTCTCCTTCCCGCGCGGCAGCGCTTCCTGACCCATCCCCGCAGGCAAAGGGCCCTGTAGGGTCTCAGATTTCGCTTCACAACCTCGAAGCTGACTGCATGTCAGTTGAACTTGTGTAGCAGCTCTGAGGCGCAATGTTCAGCGCGCTCGCTCTTTCGGGTTAACCAAGCTGGTAGTTGCCCACCTCCTGACTGGGGGTGGGCAACTTGGTGCACGGGGGTGTCGCCGGGGTTGGCGGTAGGTCATAGACGATCCAGCTGTCACGGTCAGTGTTCGCCGCCGCGATGATGGGGTGACCGAAGACCTCTCGTGGAACACCGTCTCGGCCGGCCCTCTGGGTTGCCAGAGATCTGAACGAGCTACCCGCGAAGAACGCAGCTAGACACGGTCCCGGAAGACGCAGTTCCACACGTGCGTGCCCACGACGCTGCCGTCGGCGCGCACCGCCTCCAGCGTGTAGAAGTGCGTGGTCCCCCGCGCGGCCGTGGTGTCCGTGTAGGCGCGAGTGTCCGCCGGCAGCAGTCCGGTGTGCAGCGGCTCGTACGCCTTCGTGGCCGCGTTCCACCGGCTGACCCGGTAGCCCGCGACGGTGTCGCACTCAGCCGTCTTTTCGCACCGCCAATTGATGGACGGCCCAGCTATGTTGGGTCCGCCGATCAGGGTGACGTAGCCCATGCTGCCGAGGTGCCAGTCCCCGGTGACCGTCACGGACGGCCGGACGTCCAGCTCGGTGGCCTCGACGACGGTGACCTTCGGGTCGCTCGGGGGCAGCGCGTTGTCCCAGCGGTCCCTGGCGACGACCGCGTACACATACGTTTCGCCGTCCGGCAGGTCGCCGCAGAGGACGGCGAGCGGGTCGCTCGTGCCCTCCGCGCAGGAGGTGGAGCTGAGCCACTTGACCGTGCCGTCGGCCTGCCGGGCGCCGTTCCAGACCACGTAGCGTTCGACGTCGTCCTCGGTCGAGGGCGCCCAGCTCAGCAGCACGCCGTCGGCGCGCGGGGTGGCCTTCACGCCGGTGACGGGGCCGGGCGCGACGCGGTCGCCGGTGCGGACGACGAGCGGGGCGGACAGCGCCGACTCGTTGCCGGCCGGGTCCACCGCCACGACCGCGTACGTCACGTACGTGCCCGCGGGCATGCCCAGGTCGTAGCACTCCCCGCCGGTGCTGGTCTCGTCGCTCTCCTCGGCGCAGGTCACGCGGGTGAGTGCGGCCGGGTCGAGGGTCTTGCCGGGCGAGCGGTAGACGCGGTAGGTCCCGCCGTTGTCGAAGTCCTCGTAGAACCCGTCGGGCTGCTTCCAGTACACCTCGGTGTAGCCGACGCGGACGACGGAGCCGAGGGAGGTCGGGGACTTCGGCGGCGTCCGGTCGACGCCGTCGCCGGTGACGGCGACGTACGCCGACGGGTTGCCGAGCGCGTCGAGGGCGCGGACCCGGTAGTACCGGACGGTGTTCACGGGTGCGTCGGTGCGGTACGACGTCGTGGTCGTCGTGCCCAGCAGCGTGAACGGGCCGGTGGCCGCGGAGGCGGCGTACACCTCGTACTTCGCGGCGTCGGCGACCCCCTGCCAGGTCAGGGTGGCCCACCACGCGTCGCCGGCGACCGTGAGACCGGTCGGCGCCGCCGGGCCCGTGCGGTCCACGGTCGCAGCGGTGACGTCGAGGCTGCCGGCGGACTCGCGGCCCGCCTTGTCGACGGCGCGGACCTCGTACAGGAAGGTCTGGCCCGTAGCGGGCGTCGCGTCCACGAAGGACGGGGAGGTGAGCAGCGACGAGCCGCTGGCCTTCGCCCACTGGGTGGTGCTCAGCCGGCGGTACACGCGGTAACCGGCGAGGTCCATCTCCTTGTTCGCGGCCCAGCGCAGGGTGGTCTTCGTGGTGTCCCGGTTGTACGCGGCGGTGAGGCCCGTCGGGGCGAGCGGCTTGACCGTGTCGACGGCGGCCTCGGTGCGCGGGGCGTACGTGAACGCGGCCTGGGCGAAGCCGGTCCAGGCAACGTAGTCCACGCGGATCGTGTGCTTGCCGGCCGGGACGGTGAGGTCGACGGTCTTGCGGGCGGTGGTGGAGACGTTCTTCCACAGGTCGATCTTCCGCACGCCGTCGACGTAGACGCGTATGCCGTCCTGCGTGGCGGCGGAGAGCCGGAAGGGGCCGCCGGAGCCGAAGTCCCGGGTGAGGGACCAGCGGACGGAGAAGTTGTCCTTGGGCAGCGTGACGCCGGGCGGGTCGCCGTACCCGTAGTTCTCGTTGATGGCGGAGTCGCAGGCGGTCAGCTTCGGCGTGCCGCTGAAGGTGGAGTTGCCGAAGTACTGCGCCCTCCAGACGGGAGAGGTGCAGGTGACGGCCGCGGATGCCGGGGCGGCGGTGATCAGGCCGCCGGTCGCGGCGAGGGCGGCTATCGCGGCCAGCGCGGTCAGCCGGGTACTAGTCATCACAGAGAGTGGGGCCCTTTCCGGACCAATGGGAAACATGTGAAACAGGTGACGCCTGTGTGACCCATGAGGAGAGGGCAGGGTTGCCCCGCCCCCGCACTTTTTCACGGACGTTCGCCACGCGTCGGCCGTACCGGTGGACGTCAGCCGTAGCGGCGCGGTGTCCAGGTGATCGTCCGGCCGCCGCCCCGCTCGACGGCCCGCGTCTGCGAAGAGCCGATCAGCAGCAGGGTGCGCATGTTCCCCTCCGGCAACCGCTCGGCCATCGGCTGGATCGGCTTGTGTCGCATCGGCCATCCGAGGCCCCTGCCATCATCTGGAAGATGCGATCGACGTGCTGGCTGCGACCGGGCCGACACTCGGGCGGCCGCTGGTCGATCGGATCAAGGGTGCCGAACAGCACCATATGAAGGAGCTGCGGCCCGGGTCGTCCGGGAGCGGGGAGATCCGCATCCTCTTTGCCTTCGACCCGATACGTCGCGCGGTGCTCCTCGTGGCTGGTGACAAGGCAGGCGACTGGCAGGGCTGGTACGACGCCAATATCCCGCTGGCCGAAAAGCGCTATCAAAGCCATCTCGCCGAACTCGACTTCAGGGAGTACGAATGAGCAGCGTCAGCTGGGAGGAGACCAAGCGCAAGGCGCGGGAGCGTCGTATCGCGGCGGGCCTGCCCGTGCGTACGGCCGAGGAGAAGCAGGCGGCCATGGACCGGCTGGCCGCCGAGGTGCGGGCGTATCAGCTGGCCGAGGTGCGGCGCGACCAGGCGCTCACGCAGCGTGAGGTTGCCGCGGTGATGGGAGTTTCGGCGCCGCGCGTTTCCTCGATCGAGCACGGTGAGGTCGACCGTACCGAGGTTGCGACCCTCCGGTCCTACGTGGAAGCGCTCGGCGGCAGGCTCCGGGTCGTCGCCGACTTCGGCGACACCGAGTACACCGTGGCGTGAACGAAGAGGCTCTTGGCCGACTGCAGAGTGTGGTCCGCCTTGTCGGCCGTCCAGCTCCGTCTCCGCGGCCGCAAGGCCTGACTCCCGCACTCACCGGCCAAGATCAATCGCAGGTCGGCCCATTAGGGTCAGGGGCATGACAGCATCCCTTGCCGGCAGTGCCTTCGACTCGCTCCGCCTCGACGCCGTGCCCGACCAGGAGGCGCTGCGCCGGGTCTACCAACACCCCAGCGACGCGGCCGTGCGCAAGCAGATGACCGAACTCACCGATCAGACGCGACGGTTGATCAAATGCTCATCGCTGGTCCTGGTCGCCAGCGCGGACGCCGAGGGCAACTGCGACGTTTCCCCGCGCGGCGGCCCTGCCGGGTTCGTCGCCGTCCTGGACGCACGCACGGTGGCGATACCGGACGCTACCGGCAACAAGCGTCTGGACACCTTGCAGAACGTCGTCGCTACCGGACGGGCCGGGCTGCTGTTCGTCATCCCGGGGCGCACCACGACGCTCAGGGTGAACGGCCGGGCCTGCGTCTCCACCCGACCGGAGCTGCTGTCCCAGCTGACCGCCGTGGGCAAGCCGCCGGCCAGTGCGCTGGTGCTGGGGATTGAGGAGGTCTACCCGCACTGCCCCAAGTCGCTCCTGCGCAGCGCGGCCTGGAAGCCGGAGCAGTGGCTGCCGGCGGACGCCCAGCCAGCCTCGGCCGAGGTGACGCTGGCCCAGCTGCGAATGCCGGAGCTGACGATCGCTGACATCGAGCAGGCGGAGGCGGATTCGCTGAAGTACCGGTACGAGTAACGGGCGAACCCGCGATTGCGGAACCACCAGCCAGCCGAACCCCCCAGGTCGGCACGTTTAAAGATCAACCGTGGGGCAAAACCGCGCTCACTGGAAGCGGGAAACTGCAGCCCGGCACTGCGACCACCTCGCGGTGCCGGGCCCTGACGCGTTACAGCAGGTGGTCCGCCTTGCCGGCCTTGATGTCGCGGATCATCTGCTGAAGCGCCTCGCGGCTGTCGGTGAGGTACTGGGCCTCCGCGCCGGCGACAGCGATGTAGCCGTTGCCCTGATCGTCCGTCCCGAGCCGGTAGCAACTGGCTCCCTCGCCGCAGAACGGTTCTTCCCATGTGATGCCGTGCACGAAGACTCCCCTCAGAGGTGGCGTGCGATGTCATGGATGAAATCCCGTGACTGCTCGGCAGGCAGCGCGATCCGTTCCATCCAGTCAAAATGTGAACGGTACTTGCTCAGTTGTGCGTACCCAAAGAGGAATTCGGGCCCATGGGTGCTGTCCACCTGCACCGTATCCAGCTGTGGCACAGGGCCTTCGGCGTAGTTCACGGTCTGTCCGGCACCAGGAAAGGCACCCGCCTCGAACGGGGTGACGCGCAGGGTGATGTTGCGGCGTTCCGACATGGCGAGGAGATGTTCGAGCTGGGCGCGAGCTACCTTCCGCCCGCCGAACTGCATGCGTAGTGCAGCCTCATGGATGACACCGACGTACTCCGGCGCCGATACGCCCTCCAAGACCTGCTGGCGCTCCATTCGGTGGGCCAGGCGCAACGCGACCTCGTGATCCTGAAGCGCAGGAACAACGACGCGGAAGACAGCGAGGGCGTGGTCGCTGGTCTGGAGGATCCCCGGGATGTGGACCGAGTGTGCTGTCCGCATGCGCAGCGCGTGGGCTTCCAACTCGGCGATGTCCAGGAGCCCATTGGGGAGCGTGGACCGGTACTGATCCCACCAGCCGCGCTGTGCAGGACGTGCTATGTCGGCCAGAGCGTTCACGTATGCCTCGTCCGGGCAGCCGCATGCTTCGGCGAGCGTGCGCAGCCGGTCCTCACTGATGGCCCGAAGCCCCTGTTCGATGTTGGAGAGCCTGGAGCGGTCGACACCGAGCAGTCTGGCCGCTGTCGCGGCGGAGACGTCGGCGGTGATGCGCATCTTCCGGAGCTCGCTCCCCAGACGTCGCTGGCGTTCGGTCGGTGACGTTCGCGATGCCATGTCAGTCCTTCCGTGAACTTCGGTGCGAAGTCTGCCGTGCAAACGGCTCCTTGAGCCACGTCAGGGGTCAAATTTACGAGAATGGGTGGCCAATATGACCCTGAATTCTCTACAGTCAGTAACGCACTGCTCACGCTGCGATGAGCTGGAAGTGCATCGCGCGGTCCCGCCCGCAACCTCCTGCCCTGGGAGGGGCAGCCCGTGCCAGGGAGACAAGCCACTGCTCATCCCGCAGCGCTGGAGCCATCTGTGCGCATCGACGCGAAAGAGACCGCCAACTCGTCACCCATACAAGGGGAGTCAGTCATGCAATCTCCGCGCGCCGCGCTCTGCCCGGTAGCGATCGAGGAACCTTCGCCCGACCCGTACCCGCTCTCGCCCCCGTATCCGAAGCGCCGCTCCGAGCGGGGGCTCGCGCTCAGCCTCACTCTTCCCGGTGATCCGCGGAGCGCGGCGATCGGGCGCAACGCGGTCACCGCCTCGCTGCGGGCCTACGGGCTCACTGCCTACATCTGGCCGGCCGCGCTCGTGCTGGGCGAACTGGTCGGTGTCACCTCGACCATGACCCCGGGCCGGGAGCTCTACGTCTCCGTACGGCACCGGGACAACGCGCTCCGGGTCGTCGTCTGGGACCAGCACCCGCGCCACTGCGACCCGGACGCTGTCACGCTCTGCGAGGCGCAACGCAGACGGGCGCTGTGGCTGCTGGCGGCGGCCGTGGACGACTGGGGCGGGGAGTGGGACGTCAGCGACGCGCTGCCACCGCACGCAGGCATCAAATCCTGGGTGGTGCTGCCGCGCTGACAGGCCCGTTCTGACAGACCCGTTCCGACAGGGCCAGTGCCGCCAGGGCCTCCGGGGCGCCGGACTGACCCCGGACTCCGGGGAAGGCGTTGATGTCCACGATCAGCGGGGCGCCGTCGCCCGTGTCGATGATGTCCACGCCGTAGACGTCCAGTGCGAAGACCTCGCCGACCCGGCGTACCAGGGCGGGCCAGCCGGGCGGCAGGTCATCGAGGGCGAGCGGCAGTGTGGGGCCCCGTCCCTCGGGCGAGAGTTCGGAACGGCGCAGGGCGGCGAAGAGCTGGTCTCCGATCGCCCACAGTTTGTGGTCCCAGCCGCTGTTCGGAGCGAACTCCTGGGCCACGACCGGCTCCTGTGGGTACGTGGCGGCGAGCTCCCGCAGTTGTGTGTCGCTGTCGAGGCGGGCCACCAGGTCGTGCCTACGGCTGTGTCGGCTCTTGACCACCACTGGGCCGGGGAACGCTGGGCCGGACGCCAGTTGCGCGAGTGTGGTGAAGGTGCGGGTGGCCGCGAACGGGAGGCCGGCCCGCCGGGCATGTTCCGCCATCGCTGTGCGGTCCTGGCACAGCGCGGTCGCCGCAGCCGAGTTCAGCACGCGGGCGCCGCGCTGCTCCAGGGCGCGCGCGAGAACCAGGGCACGCGGCGTACGCGACTTCAGCAGGTAGACGCCGGCGAGCGGCTCGGGGACTTCTGTCACCGTTCTCGGGTCCAGCGTCTCCACCTGATGCTCGGGGGTGAGCAGGGCGGCGGTGTCGACCAGCAGCGGATGACCGGGATCGGGCGTGATCAGGACGATTCTCATACGCTCTTGCCCGCCGCCACGGGAACCTGCACCGGGTGGGGGCGCAGTGGCAACGGCGTCCCGCCGGCCGCGTCGCGCTGCTCCGACGGACGGGCGGAGACCGGCTCGGCCGCGCCGGACGCCTGGCCTGTGCGGGCCAGCTCGAGCACGGCCCGTGCCACCCGCGCCGCCGCGTCAGGGACCTGACGGAAGCTGGGGAAGTCGTTCACATCGACGACCACGGGGCCATCCGGCCCCAGCACTACGTCCACGCCATACAGATCGAGGCCGTAGACCACCCCGACCTGGGCAGCTATCACGGCCACCTCGGCCGACAGCGGCACGCGTCGTTCCCGCACCGAGTGGTCCGGGTTGAGCGGGGAACGGCGTTCGGTCGCGTACAGTTCGCCGCCGACGCTGTACACCTTGACGTCGATGCCCGAGTTGGTCACATACGGCTGGGCGATGAGCATTCCCTCTCCCGCCAGTTCGGGGATCACCGTGGCGAGCCGGTCCGGCGACGACACCAGGTGCACGGCCCGCCCCGAGCTGCCATCGGCGGGCTTGACCACCAGCGGGTACTCCGACGCCGGAATCTCGGCCAGCAGCTCAGGCCGCGCCGCCGCGTAGGTCGGCGGCAGAGGAAGCCCACGGCTGCGACCAATAGCCGCTGCCAGCGCCTTGTCCCGTACACCACGTATCGACCGGGCGTCGTTGACCGTCGTCATCCCGGCCGAGGCCGCGGCTTCGAGCAAGGTGAGCCCTGGGCCGCCGGAGACCGTCTTGAGAACCCACGCGTCATGGGTGCTCGCCTGCACGGCCTCAGTCATGCGCAGCAGGGAGCCGCCCGGCCGCAGCACGTCCACCTCGTGTCCCCAGGAGGTCAGCTGACGAATCACCTCAACGGGCATGCCGTCGTGGCGGTATTGCTCCTCCACCAGAAAGCAGAGCTTCATCGATCTTCCCCGCAACGCCCGGACGCCCGCCATTACCGTTCGGCGTCCTGTGACGTCACAGGATGTCATGAACCGTTCTGCGGCCAGGGAGACCGGGCTATTGATCACCAGGGCTTCCACCCGGAGGAGGCCGCTGACGGCACCCGGTTCGGCAAGGCCGCCGTCGGCTTGGGCCTCGTGAATGAGGCGGTATTGAGCCAACGGAACCCCATCCGCCGCAGAGAACCTTTACTGCCGCAGACGTGTCTCTCATAAGGTTGCCAGGTGGCAATCATGCTCGGGGGAGGAATCGTGAACGAAGGTGATGCGCCGTCGGGGACCGTACCGACACAGATGCGCCTGAACCATGTGGCCCCGCTCGATGGCGGCGGCGGTGGAAGCGCGGCGGGCGGCAAGGATCTCGTGTCGACTCCGGCGCAGAAGAAGAAGGCGGCCGAGGCGATCGAGAAGCGTCTGGAGCCGGACACGAACAAGGCCGGGAATCAGGCTCGGGAGAGCTCCGCTGCCGCTGCCAAAGAGTTCGGGCCACACGACGGCGAAGGATGGCTCACGGGATCGTCTTTGAAGGCGGCGCGCAAGACGTGGGGCGAGTCGCTGACGACGCTGATGAACCGTCTCGGGGCGGAGAAGGCGGCGCTGCAAGCCACGAACACGCTGTTGCAGGGCACCGACGCAGGTGTGGGGCTGGGTGTCCGGAAGTCCTCCGCGCTGGATTCGTTCTGACTGCCCCACCCGCAGAGCCACACCTTCCGAACTGCAAGTTCGCCGACAGGAGTTCAGCTTTGGCGACGTACTACGAGATCATGCTCACTGACATGTCGAAGCTCACCACGGCAGCTGGTGACTGGGACGCCATGGCCAAGGACTTCGACAAGCTCGCAAGGATCTATAAGGAGGAAGTGCACGGGATCTCGCTGGGCGATACCTGGGTGGGCCTGAGCGCGGACGCAGCATCCGCGCGCTTCGACGTGACGCTCAAGGAGTTCCAGGGCGCACAGAGCGAGGCGAAGGCCGTGGCGAAGCTGATCCGGGACGCGCACGCGGAGTTCACCCGGCTGCGCAAGAAGATCGAGGATGTCCGGGACGACGCCGTGAAGGCTGGCATGCGAGTGTCGGAACGCGGTGTCGTCGCCTTCGACACGTCCAAGCTCGACCACGTCGCGTACGTCGCCTACGTCCACGACCCCGGTTACCAGGAGAGCGCCCGTACGGCAGCGGCCGGCTGGAGCGAGCGGATCGACGTAGCGGTGAAGGCGGTGAACGACGCCGACGAAGGGTTCAAGCTCGCCCTCGCCTCCCTGACCCAGGACTCGAACCTCCTGGACGGTACGGTGGGCGGCTTCAACCGGGAGCCAAAGGCGAACCCTTACCCGTCCTTGGAAGAAGCGGCGAAGGCCCAGCACATCCCCAAGGGCAAGCGCGAAGTCGCCGAATGGTGGCACGATCTCGATCCGGTCACCCGCGCCATCCTCCTTCAGGAAAATGGGGACGAGCTACAGAAGGCCGGCATCATGAGCCCTCTGTACAAGTGGCACGCGGCGGACGATGGCTCCGGAGCGTTCAACACCGAGGACCCCACGGCCGAGGACCTCTGGTTCCTTGCCCGCGCGCAAGCCATCGCGGCCGGCGGCGACGTCACTGGAGAGAACGCGGCGTCACGCAACATGGAGCACTATCTGGGCAAGACCGGTGAGCCGCTGGATCTGGACGTGGACCGGATCTTGCAGGACGACTCCCAATTCCGCGACGACGTCACGGTCCACATCGCCCAGAATCAGGACGTGTGGCGTCAGCAGGGGCTCGACGCCTTCGAGAAGGCCGGCGGTGACAAGACAGTCGTCGTGCCGGTGGAGAGCAAGGCGGTCGGTCGGACCTTCGGCAGTGACGAGTGGTTCCACGCGGTCGGCTCGCACCAACAGAACGTGTCGGGGATGGTCACCGTCAGCCCCGGGGAGGACGGCAAGCCGAGGGTCTCGCTCGACTACCAGGCCAACGTGTGGGACCGGTACAACTGGGACGCCGGCAAGTCGACCACCTTCCCTGGAGGCGTAGAGATCCCGGACTCCGAGATGGGCCGTCTGCACAAGACGGGCCTCGCCCAGGAATTCGACATGCGGGGCAGCAGCTCCACCTATACGTACGACCTGAACAGTGACACGTCCGCGACGGTGAGCCCGCCGGACCAGGGCCGCGAAGGTTCCCGCGGGGATGTGTCCCGCGGTGACGAGGAGAACCGTTGAATATCCGACGTGGCGCCCACTTCTTCACGGCGCTGGCAACCGTCCTTCTCCTTGCCTCGTGCTCCGGCTCGGACATGAACAATCGCCGCGCAAGCGAGGGACGTGACTGGCACTGGGACAAGAAGGCGGGCGCGACCGAGGCGTCCGCGTTCATGAACGTGGCGGTGCCCGAGGGCGCCACGCAGGCCAAGGGCGCCGTCCAGGTCAATCCTCAGGAGGACATCTATCTCCTCTCCTTTGTCACCAGCGAGAAGAACGCCGAAGACATCGCGGAAGACCTGCACTCCGAAGTCCCTTTGAAGGCACAGAAGAAGGACTTCGCCCCGGAGGGAGAACGCTTCGGACACCTCGGGTTGCCCGAGCCGCAGACGCTCAAGGGCGTTCGCTCGACAGGGGTGTGCCCTCCGTGCGTGAAGGACGACCGTCGCAAGAAAGTGCAGTGGATCGACATCTACGTCCAAGCATTCAAGGATGATCAGGCTCGGGTCTATCTACAGGCATTCTGACGCCGTGCAGCCAGGCGCCGGTGCCCCGTGACCCCTTCGGCAAGGTCACGGACGATCAGCACCAGCGGACGGCCGGTCCGACCGGGCCGCCATGTTGCCGCGGCCGCCGACTGCACCGCCTCGCTGGTGGCAGACCTCGGTGCGGATCGGACGGGACCACTACATCCGCCTGGATACCTGCGACTACTCGCACCCGGCAGCGATCGGTCGGATCGTGCGCGTCGAGGCGGACACCGCCCCTTAGCCTCGATCTTGCATGAGGGCCCGTCAGCTTGCTGGCGGGCCCCTTCTGCACTCATTGCCGGTGAGATCGCCATGGATGAGCTGAGCTGCGTTCTGCTTCACCGGCCGCCTCAGCTCCAGCAGCGTCGGATACGCCGTGAAGAGGTCTTCGATCACGTCGACGTCCTGTTCGCCCCACGCGACCCGGTCGGCCACAGCCCAGGGTGGGCCTGCCGGTCAGGAAAGTCGGGCCGGGGCAGGTTTCGCAGGGTGGCGCGGACGGCACGTCCGGCGCTGAGCACACCGGCCCGGTGTCCCCGCGGACCGGGCCCGCCAGTCAGGAACTCGCTGGCAGTCCAGCCATCTACAACGCTCCGCCCGCGAGGGGGGCTGGGCGACTTCCTGCGAAGTCGTCCGGAGCGGGAATTTCCGACCTCAAATTACGCTCAGCCTATATGTGTAACTCTGTGTTCCCGCTTGCGTGTGTGACTTACTGAGCCCACCGCCGTCCCAGCAAGGGGACAGCACGGGGAAGGGTGTCTCATGGGCATGATCAGACGGACCGTTACCAGCTACACGCCCATGAAGGTGAGGCTGGTACCTGCGGGAGAGCTGATCGCTCCGGCTCCCGCGCGTCTTTCCTTCAGCCTCGCCGTGGTTGCCATGGCTGCCGCCTTGGTGCTGACCGGATGCAGCGGCGAGGAGAAGCCCGCATCGGCCGAACCGTCCGCCTCTCCATCCGGGCATGTCAGTCCGCCGCAGACCAGCGACCGGGCTGAACTCATCGAGGGCGAGACAGTTTCCCAGGTCCCCAAGCCGGTTAATGGCGGACAGGTGCTGCTGTCCGTCGCGTCCAGGAAAGGAAATGCCGAGCTTCCTCTGACCAAGGAGATCGGCATCGGGAGCCTGGCCATCCAGGTCAACTGCCAGGGCAAGGGAACACTCCACATAACCGTCAAACCGGTGGGACTCTCCTTCCCGCTGGAGTGCGTCAACGAGGAAGTCAGCAGCACCTACAACGAGATCCAACTGAAGAGAGCACGCAGTGAGGGAAGTGTGCAGGTAACGGCCCCCTCGACTGTTCTGTGGGCTCTCACTGCCGAACACGGCCGAGATCGCCCGTAAGGGCGTGCCCGCCCCGATCCAGACCGGCAGGCGCTGGCCGGTCGAGCGCACGCATTCGTGGATGAACGGCTACGGCAAGCTTCGGCATTCTCCCTGGGCAGAGGCCTCTTCTGCCTTCCCGGCCACCCGTCGGACGGCCCGCTTCATGAAAGTGCGAGGCTGGAGGCGGCGTGCGACGGTCGGGATGACGACCGATGCGGCGAGCAGGTGTGCGACGGCGAGTGTCAGTCTGGTCGACGTCGGGGTGTCCGCTGCGGTGAGCGGGGAGACGAGGGACAGCGCGACGAGCGGCAGCGTCGTTCTGACGTACGTCCGCGCGGGATGCTTCGCGAAGCGCGCGATCAGGACCGTCGCGAAGGTGAACCAGAAGATGGCGACCATCGTCCCCATCGCGAACATGCCGACGGTGATCGGTGTGGCGGTGTGCGAGCCGGGGCCGGCGCCCTTCATCGGGACTCCGGCGACGCGGGCGGCGAGGCCGTAGACCTCGACGACGACGGAGGCGGCGAGGCCCGCGAGGTAGGAGACCTGCCACACGGGGCGTGCGGCCAGGGCGGTGTGGACGCGGGCGAGGCGGCCGGTGCTGATCGTGGCGGTCATGATGAGATCCTTCTCGGTGTCGGCAGGTGCCTACACCTGAGGGACGGAGCCGATGGGTCGGACACGACATCCCGGCTGCCGGAATCTCGTGGAGAATTTGTTCCGAGCGGGGATGTCGAGAACGTCGGGACGGCTCCGTCTGGTAGGTGAGAGTGCGCCAACGGGGTGCGCCGACCGAAGGGAATCCCGCCATGAAGTACCTCCTGATGATCTACGGCAACCAGGAGAAGTGGGCTTCGATCCCCCCGGAGTCGTTCCCGGCGGAGATCGCCAAGCAGGACGCCTACAACAAGAAGTACACGGCGACCGGCGAACTGCTCGGCGCGTACGGTCTGGCCGACGCGGCCGCGGCGAAGCTGGTGACGCGGAAGAACGGCGTCGCGGATGTCACCGACGGCCCGTACCTGGAGACCAAGGAGTACATGGCCTCCTTCTACCTCGTGGACGTCGCGAGCGAGGAGCGGGCCTACGAGCTCGCCGCAGAGATGCCGTGGGCCGACCAGAACCCGACCGAGGTCTGGCCGATCCTGCACGCGACCGCGGACGACGTCTGAGGCACGCCCCGTGACCGATGACAGGCGTGTCGACGACCTGCTGCGCGAGTTGGCGCCGCAGGTCGTCGGCACGCTGACGCGCCGCTACGGTCAGTTCGACGCGTGCGAGGACGCCACACAGGAAGCCCTCCTCAAGGCCGCACTGCGCTGGCCCGAGGACGGGATTCCCGACCATCCACGTGGCTGGCTGAGCACGGTCGCGTCGCGCGTTCTGATCGACGAGTTCCGCAGCGACAGGTCCCGTCGTCGGCGCGAGGACGCGATGTTGTCGGCGACGCCGCAGTCCGAGCTCCTCAGTCGTCCGGCTGACGCTGATTCCGATGCGGACCGCGACGATTCGCTGACCCTCCTGTTTCTGTGCTGTCACCCGGCGCTGTCCGTCCCGAGTCAGATCGCCCTGACGCTGCGGGCCGTCGGCGGCCTGACGACATCACAGATCGCCGCGGCCTTCCTCGTCCCGGAAGCCACGATGGCGCAGCGCATCAGCCGCGCGAAGCAGACCATCAAAGCCACCGGGATAGCGTTCGCGATGCCGCAGAGCGTCGACGACCGGCTGCGCGCGGTCCTCCGCATCCTCTATCTGATCTTCAACGAGGGCTATACCGCGACCTCCGGTGACGACCTCACCGCACCCCAGCTTTCCGACGAGGCAATCCGCCTGACGCGCCTCCTGGGACGTCTCCTGCCGGATGACGGCGAAGCGTCCGGACTCCTGGCCCTGATGCTCCTCACGGACGCCCGACGTCCCGCCAGGACTCTCCCGGACGGCAGGCTGGTCCCGCTCGCCGAGCAGGATCGCGGGCTCTGGACCCGCTCGAAGATCGAGGAAGGCATCGCGCTGATCTCCGCGACGCTGCCACGGGGCGACGTCGGGCCGTATCAACTGCAGGCCGCGATCGCGGCCGCGCACGACGAGGCCGTCGACATGGACGCCACCGACTGGCCGCAGATCCTTGGGTTGTACGAGCTCCTGGAGAAGGTCGCCCCGAACCCGATGGTGACGCTGAATCGTGCTGTTGCGGCCGCGATGGTGCACGGTCCGTCCGTCGGCCTGGACCTGGTCGCGACGCTGGAATCCGACAACAGGATGGCGCAGAACCACCGTCTGCTGGCCACGCGAGCGCATCTCAGGGAGCTGGCCGGGGAACTGACGTCGGCGGCGTCCGACTATCGCGAAGCCGCACGTCGGGCGACGAGCCTGCCCGAACGCCGTTACCTCAGCGCCCGGGCCGCGGATCTGACTCGGTAGTCGCGACCGTTCCGTCTCGGCTGCGGCCGCCCCGGCCGTCTCATCCGCCCAGTGCCTGCCCGAAGCTCCGGTCCTGGGGCCACGCCCGAGTTCATCGGAGCCGAAGCTCTTGGAGCCGGTGCTGGTGAACCCGGTGGCGGCGCCGAGGATCCGCCGTCATCAACCTCCCGGCCGAGTACAGCCAGGCCGGGCCCGGCCGCGTGAGGAGCGACGGGGGTGAAGAACCGCCGGGACCGTCAGGGCGCCAGGGGGTGGTGGCAGGGCGGTGGGAGACAGGCGGGAGACCAGGGCCGTCACCGCGGTCTCAGCGATCGTTGCGGGGCGCAGGGACACGGTGCTCACCGACGGATCGTTCTCAGCGTAGGCCTGGTCCTCGCTGGCGCATACGAGGAGGAGGTCGTCGGGGATCCGCAGGCCGAGGCGGGCCGCTGCGGTCAGGACCTGGCGGCCGCCGGTGTCGTAGACGGTGTAGACCGCGTCGCAGGCGCGAGCGGCGAAGACGGCGTCGAAGCCGTGGCCCGGGGTGTCGTACGGGTCGAAGGTGAGGACCAGCGGAGTCCGGCCGTGTGCGTGGCACCACTGCTCGTACGCGCGAGTCACGGCCCGGGTGTAGTGCTCGTCGCCGTACCCGGCGTGCAGGGCGATCCGCCGGGCGCCCGAGGCGGCCAGGTGGCCCAGGACCTCGCGGGTGGTGGCGGTGTGGTCGTTGTCGACCCAGACGTCTCCGGGCTTCGGATCGACGGGTCGGCCGTCGAAGACGAGCGGGATGCCCCGGGCGCGCAGCGCACGGAGAACCGGGTCGTCCGTGGGGCTGTCGAGGAGCAGCATGCCGTCCACGGTGAGGGTGTGCCAGGGCGTCTCGGCCCCGCAGGTGGCGGGGAGGATCGTCAGGGCGTAGCCGTGGGCGTGCGCGGTGGCAGTGGCCACGGTGAGGAGCCGGGCGAAATACGGGACGTCGAGGAAGTTCCAGGCCGATCCGGCGTAGGTCGTGACGGCCACGCCCAGGGTTTTCCCGGTTCGCGGGGTCCGCTGGGAGCCGTAGCCGAGCGTGGTGGCCACCTCGCGGACCCGGCGGCGCGTGGAGTCGGCGAGCCGGCCGGTTCCGTTGAGAGCGTGCGAGACGGTGGCGGTGGAGACCTCCGCGGCGCGTGCCACATCGGCGAGAGTGGGCCCTGACATGGCGTTATTCTACGGATTCCGTCGTCCCGGGCGGGTTCTGGTTATGGCGTTAATCAAAGAGGGTCCGGCCACAGCGAATACAGCCCAACCCTTGGAGTGGCCATGACTTCTTCTCTCGCCCGGCGGACGGTACTCGCCGCGGGTGCGGCCGGACTGGTGGGTGCCGCGGCCGGCCCCGCGGCCGCCGCGCACCGCAGTGCCGCGGCCCTGGTCATTCACAACGCACGGGTGTTCACCGGGCTCCCCGGCGCCCGCCCCGTCGAGGCCGTGGCGGTTGGGCGCGACGGCCGGATTCTCGCCACCGGCCGGGGCCGCGAACTGCGCCGCCTCGCCGGACGGGACACCGAGATCGTCGACGCGCGCGGGGCGACCGTGATGAGCGGCATCCACGACGGCCATGTGCACCCGCTTGGCGCGGGCGAACGTTCACTGCGCCCCTCCCTGGAGGGCGCCGAGACGACCGCCGGACAACTCCTCGCGATCCTCACGGGTTTCCTCCAGGACACACCCGGACAGGAGCCTGACGGCTGGCTGGTGGTCTCGGACTGGAACCCGGTCGGGCTGCTGCCGCAGGGCACCCTGCCCCACCACTCCCTGCTCGACGCCCTCCCCACCCGCCGCCCGATCGCCCTCCTCGGGGCCGACGGCCACAACGCCTGGGTCAACGCCCGCGCCCTTCAGATTGCCGGCATCACCGCGGCGACCCCCGATCCGGTGGACGGAAAGATCGTGAAGGGGCCGGACGGGAAGCCCAGCGGGGTGCTCAAGGACGGCGCCCAGGACCTGGTGACCCGCCACATCCCGGAGCCGAGCGAGGCCGACATGGTCGCCGCCTGCTCCCGGGTCCTTGCCCAGGCGGCGGCCTCCGGGGTGACCACGATGATGGACGCGGCGGTCGGGCGGAGTCAGTTGACGACGTACCAGGCCCTCGCAAAAGCGGGGAAGCTGCCGCAGCGGATCGTCCCCGCGATCAGGATCGACACGGACCTGGCGAAGGACCCGAAGGCGGCACTTGCGTATGCGCGCGGGCTGCAGCGCGCTTTCCGTAACGTACCTGGGCTGCGGTTCGGGATGATCAAGGTGTTCCTCGACGGGGTGATCGAGTACCCGGCGCAGACGGCGGCGCTCCTGGCACCCTATCTGGACGGCTCCGGACACCCGACGGACAACCGCGGTGAGCTGTATGTCTCCGGACAGGATTACGGGCGGCTGACCGCGGTCTTCAACCGGGCCGGCTGGCAGATGCATGCCCATGGGCTCGGTGACCGCGCGGTGCGCACGGCGCTCGACGGGTACGCCTACGCCCGGCGCACTACCGGGCTGCGTGACGTCCGGAACACCATCGCTCACCTCCAGCTGGTGGACCCGGCGGATCTGGGGCGGTTCGCCGCACTGGACGTGGTGGCCTGTATGCAGCTCCAGTGGGCGCTACAGGACACATGGACGATGGAGGCGCTCCTGCCGTACATCGGACCCGAGCGGCACCGGTGGATGTACCCTGCCCGCTCCCTGGAGCGGCACGGGGCCCGGCTCTCGGGCGGTTCGGACTGGCCGGTGGACCCGCTCCAGGTGTGGAACCAGATCCGTACGGCGATCGACCGCACGGGCGCGGAGGGCGACGGGCCGCTCTACCGGGAGCTGGAGGGGCTGAGCCGTACGTCGGCACTGCGCATGCACACGAACGGGACGGCATGGCAGCTGCGCATGGACCGGCTGACGGGAACGGTCCGGCGCGGTCTGGCGGCGGATCTGATCGTTCTCGACCGTGATGTGACGAAATGCCCTGTGGCCGACATCAGCGACACCCGTGTCGAGCTGACCCTGGTGGGTGGCCGGGTCGTTCACGACGCACACTCGTCGGCGGGCCGGGCCGCGGCCGCGCGACTCGACCGGGCCGCCACGGCGCCCCGCCCGTCGGCGTACGCGGCGGTGCACGGCGGACGACACCAGGCCTGCGGCCACGGCGACAACCGGCCATAGTCGACGGCACCGGCACGGTCGACCTCACCGCTCACGAGGGCCGGATCGACGAGCTCCACGCGGGGCTCGGCCGTCTGGGCCGTAC
>NZ_JBEZKL010000010.1:0-104675 GCF_040704695.1 Streptomyces sp. NPDC048411 | reverse complement strand
CAGGTCATGTGGCGGAGCCACCTGTCCTGCGACACCGTGCGGCGAGCGTGCGTGCCGGGCGTCGGGGCGCAGGCGGGGAACTCAGAACAGGCCCTGACGCCCTCCCCCGCGACAGGGAGTGGGGGAGGGCGTAAGGGCTGTCGCCGTGGCGTCACGAGGTCGACTTGGGGAGCTGCTGCCCGTAGTCGACGGTGTCGTCCTTGGCCGGGGCTTCCAGCGTGAAGTCCTTGCCCCAGTCGGCGAGCGTGATGGTGCCCCCGCCGCCGGCACGGGCGAACCGCAGCGGATACGGCGTGCCCTTCAGCGAGACGTCGAGCGCCCCGCCCTCACCCTTGCCGCCCAGGATCTGGATGGTGCGGACTGAGCCGACCTTGCCGCGGTCGCCCTTGTTGACCTTGCCGTGCAGCGTGAGCATGCCGTCGAGCAGGGTCTTCATGTCCGTGAAGCCGCGCAACTGCTTGTACGTCGGGTCGTCCTGCGGGACCTTCACATACTTGTCCTGGAGCTTGTCCCCCGCCGCCGCACCGGAATCGCTGCCGTGTTTGTCCTTGTCCTCATGGCTCCAGAAGCCGGAGTCGGCCTTCAGATAGACCTGGTCATCGATCCGCAGCAGCTCGAACGTGCTGGTCTTCGAGGTGACGGAGCCCGTGCCGCCGTCCTCCTTGAGCCGCATGTCGAGCTTGTACGTGCCGCCCTTGCTGACCAGGGTCCCGGCCAGCCGCACCGCGTCCGCGGAGTCGGCTGCCGCCTGCGCCCTCTTCTCGATCAGGGTCGCCGAGAGTCTGCCGACGCCGTTGGTTCCCTTGTCCGGATCCTCGTCGCCGCACCCCGCCAGGGCTGCGGTCAGCCCCGCACAGAGCACGACAGCAAGAGAGGTCCGGCGGCGGGTCCGGACGGGCGGGACAAAAGAGGTCACTGGCGCACTGCCTCTCATCTGCATGTCGGGGGCTGGCAGACCGCAGCGTACCCGTGTCGCGTACGCCGTCCGGCGCAGAGCCGTACGGACTGCTCACCGGGCCGACCCGGAGCGGTACGGGCTAGCCTGATCCCGTCATAACGGTGCAATTCATCCCTGAACGGACCACCCCTCTCCACGGGACGGAAGGAGGCGCAGAGCATGGCGGCAGGTGCACCCCGGGTCTTCGTCTCGCACCTCTCCGGCGTGCCGGTCTTCGACCCCACCGGGGACCAGGTGGGCCGGGTCCGTGATCTGGTCGCGATGCTGCGGGTCGGCGGCCGGCCGCCCCGGCTGCTCGGCCTGGTCGTCGAGGTGCTCAGCCGCCGCCGCATCTTCCTCCCGATGACCCGGGTGACGGGTATCGAGTCCGGTCAGGTCATCACCACCGGCGTGGTCAACATGCGGCGCTTCGAACAGCGGCCCACCGAACGCCTGGTGCTCGGCGAGTTCCTCGACCGGCGGGTCCGCCTCGTGGAGACCGGCGAGGAGGTCACCATCCTCGATGTCTCCGTGTCGCAGCTCCCGGCCCGCCGCGACTGGGAGATCGACAAGTACTTCGTACGCAAGGGCAAGGGCGGGGCACTGCGGCGCAAGGGCGAGACCCTGACGGTCGAATGGTCGGCGGTCAGCGGATTCTCACTGGAGGAGGACGGGCAGGGCGCCGAATCACTGGTCGCCACGTTCGAGCAGCTCCGGCCGACCGACGTGGCCAACGCGCTGCACCATCTGTCGCCGAAGCGTCGGGCCGAGGTCGCGGCCGCGCTCGACGACGACCGGCTCGCCGACGTCCTGGAGGAGCTGCCCGAGGACGACCAGGTGGAGATCATCGGCAAGCTCCAGGAGGAGCGCGCCGCCGATGTCCTGGAGGCCATGGACCCGGACGACGCGGCCGACCTGCTCTCCGAACTGCCCGAGGCGGACAAGGAGCGGCTGCTGACCCTGATGCGGCCGGACGACGCGGCGGATGTGCGGCGCCTCATGTCGTACGAGGAGCGGACCGCGGGCGGTCTGATGACCACCGAGCCGATCATTCTGCGGCCGGACGCGACGGTCGCCGACGCACTCGCGCGGGTTCGGCAGGCGGATCTGTCCCCGGCGCTCGCCGCCCAGGTGTACGTGTGCCGCTCCCCCGACGAGACACCGACCGGCAAGTACCTGGGCACCGTGCACTTTCAGCGGCTGCTGCGGGATCCGCCGTACGCCCTGGTCAGCTCGATCGTCGACAGCGATCTCGTCCCCCTCACACCGGACACTCCGCTGCCGGACGTGACGAGCTATCTGGCCGCGTACAACCTGGTCTCCGTGCCGGTCGTGGACGAGAGCGGATCACTGCTCGGCGCGGTGACCGTCGACGACGTCCTCGACCACCTGCTGCCCGAGGACTGGCGGGAGACCGACTTCCACGGTGGGGAGGAGATCGCGCGTGGCCGGTGAGGACCGCTCGAAGGGGGCGCCGGCGGGGGCCTCGGGCATCGCGCGCCCGCCCCGTTCCCGGCTGGACCAGCCGAAGTCCCCGCGTCGTCGGCTGCTGCCCGAATACGACCCCGAGTCGTTCGGCCGGCTCTCCGAACGGATCGCCCGATTCCTGGGCACCTGGCGCTTCATCGCCTGGATGACACTGGTCATCATCGTCTGGGTGCTGTGGAACGCCTTCGCGCCCGTGGGGTGGCGGTTCGACGGGTACCCGTTCATCTTCCTGACTCTGGTCCTGTCGCTCCAGGCCTCGTACGCGGCCCCGCTGATCCTTCTCGCGCAGAACCGGCAGGCCGACCGCGACCGGGTCACCTACGAGCAGGACCGCAAGCAGAACGAGCGCTCCATCGCGGATACCGAGTACCTCACGCGGGAGATCGCGTCGCTGCGGATGGGGCTCGGCGAGGTCGCTACGCGCGACTGGATCCGCTCCGAACTGGACGACCTCGCGAGGGACCTGCAGGACCAGCAGGCCCTGTACCCGGCCGAGAGTGACGAAGACCGCTGACAGGGCTACTCGCGCGTAGGGACAGGCGCCGTAACATCGTCGGTATGGCTACCGAAGACGCGGTGCGCGAAGCACTGGCGACAGTGAACGACCCGGAGATCCACCGACCGATCACCGAACTCGGCATGGTCAAGTCGGTCGAGATCGCAGCTGACGGTGCGGTCGCTGTCACGGTGTATCTCACTGTCTCCGGCTGCCCGATGCGCGAGACCATCACCAAGAACGTGACCGACGCGGTGGCGAAGGTCGAAGGCGTCACACGGGTCGACGTCACGCTCGACGTCATGAGCGACGAACAGCGCAAGGAGCTCACGTCCTCGCTGCGCGGCGGTATGGCGGAGCGCGAGGTGCCGTTCGCCAAGCCCGGCTCGCTGACCCGGGTGTACGCGGTGGCGTCCGGCAAGGGCGGCGTCGGCAAGTCGTCGGTGACGGTGAACCTGGCAGCGGCGATGGCGGCCGACGGCCTCAAGGTCGGCGTCGTGGACGCGGACATCTACGGGCACAGCGTGCCGCGGATGCTCGGCGCGGACGGCAAGCCGACCCAGGTCGAGAACATGATCATGCCTCCGTCGGCGCACGGCGTGAAGGTCATCTCCATCGGCATGTTCACCCCGGGCAACACCCCGGTGGTGTGGCGCGGACCGATGCTGCACCGCGCACTGCAGCAGTTCCTCGCGGATGTGTACTGGGGCGACCTGGACGTCCTGCTGCTCGACCTGCCGCCGGGCACCGGTGACATCGCGATCTCCGTGGCCCAGCTCGTCCCGAACGCCGAGATCCTCGTCGTCACGACCCCGCAGCAGGCCGCGGCCGAGGTGGCCGAGCGGGCCGGCGCGATCGCCGTGCAGACCCATCAGAAGATCGTCGGCGTCGTCGAGAACATGTCGGGCATGCCGTGCCCGCACTGCGACGAGATGGTCGACGTGTTCGGCACCGGTGGCGGCAAGAAGGTCGCCGAGGGCCTGACGAAGACGGTCGGCGCGGAGGTCCCGGTGCTCGGCTCCATTCCGATCGACGTACGCCTGCGCGAGGGCGGCGACGAGGGCAAGCCGGTGGTCCTCTCGGATCCGGACTCCCCGGCCGGCAAGGCCCTGCGCACGATCGCCGACAGGCTGGGTGGCCGCCAGCGCGGTCTGTCGGGCATGTCGCTGGGCATCACCCCTCGCAACAAGTTCTGAACCGCGGCCCCCTGGCGGGGCCACAGCACAGCCGCCGGGCAGGGCACAGGCCCCGCCCGGCGGCACTGTCGATCCCGTTCGGCGAGCAGGGGGCGCGGTGGCGCCGTCGAGTCCGTCCGGCGATCGAGGACGGAGCGGCAGCCGGGCACCCCGGCCACCGTGCCCTCCTGGAAGTGTCCTGAAGATCTTGAAATCACGCCCAGCTTGCCCCGGTTCATGGCGATTGACATTTACCGGCAATCCGGGGTGAGCCGGGCGGCCAGAGCAAGATCTTCAGCGTTCTCCTAGACGTACGTCGCGATGTCCTCGACCACGGAGAACCCCAGCCCGTACGCGCTCATCCCCCGCCCGTACGCCCCGATGTGCACCCCGCCCGGCGCAGACCCCGCCAGCACCCACCCGAACTCGGACTCCCGGTAGTGGAACGGCACCGGAACACCGTCCACCGGCAGGGACAGCACCGACCACGCGGGCCCGTCCAGATCGTCGGCGAGTTCGAACGCCGTCTCCGTCTGCTGGTCCATCCAGTCGTCCCGCAGCATATGGTCCAGCTGCGAGGGCCACGTGTACGCCAGCAGACCCGAGCCCGCCAGCCACGCCGCCGACGACACCGTGGTCGCCTCCAGCACCCCCGTACCGTCGCCACTGCGCCGTACGGGGCTGCTCGCCACCGTCACCACGACCGCGAACCGCTGCTTCTCGCCGCCGGAGTCACCCCGTACCACAGGCTCCTCACCGTGCCCGGTCGAACCGTGCTGCACCGTGCCGTCCGCCGCCGTGCCGACCTGCATCAGCCAGCGCGGCCCGGTGAAGGCCTCGTCCAGTCCGTACCAGGGGAACGACGCCTGCAGATAGCCGTCGACCGTACGCCGGGTCGCCGGCACGCCCTCTGCGGTGACTGTGCTGGGCGCACCTTCCGCGCCTGCCCGACTCGTCGTCTCCATCTGCCCGGCCGCCTCCTCGATCCCTAGGGGTCCGCAGCGGCCCGCCCCCCTCGGGCGTCCTCGCAACCGGACAGATGGAGAATAGCGATACCGCCCGGACGAGCCGGGATTGACCGGCGTCAGGTGGCGTCTGCGTCGAAGGGCGGACGATCGTCCTTGGTGGGCTGCTCGCGCTTCTTCAGCAGGTCGGGGGCGCCCGGGGAGCCGTTCGCCGCAGTGACCGCCGCGCCGCCCGACACGCCGCCCGCGGAGTCCGTGGACGCGCTCTCGCGACCGTTGACCGCGTCGGTGACCTCGGCCATCTCCTTACGGAGGTCGAAGCTCTCGCGGATCTCCTTCAGCCCGAGATCGTCGTTTCCGTCCATGAGCTGCTTACGGACGAACGTCTTCGGGTTGAGGTCCTCGAACTCGAAGTCCTTGAACTCCGGGCCGAGCTCCGTACGGATGTCTTCCTTGGCGCTCTCGGAGAACTCACGGACCTTGCGGATGAAGCGTGAGGCGTCCTGGATGACCTTGGGCAGCTTGTCCGGGCCGAAGATCAGCACGCCGA
This sequence comes from Streptomyces sp. NPDC048411, assembly GCF_040704695.1. Taxonomy (NCBI): domain Bacteria; kingdom Bacillati; phylum Actinomycetota; class Actinomycetes; order Kitasatosporales; family Streptomycetaceae; genus Streptomyces; species Streptomyces sp. NPDC048411. The sequence continues at coordinate 99,064 of NZ_JBEZKL010000010.1, read as the reverse complement.
GGACCACGAGCGTCACCAGCTCTAGTGCGCCTATGTCATTGAACACCTAGTTGCTCCTCGTGTTCCCCGAGCCCAGGTCGGATGAGGTCCGGACCCGGCCAACGGTACCCGGCCGAACTGTCCGCACGGTAGCGTCCCACGGCCGTCAGGTGCCGGTTGCCGACCCCAGGACCAAAGTCATGGACAGGTCTTTACCACCGCGGGTCAGACCGAGGTCCAGTCGGTCACCCGGACGGTGCGCACGGATCTTCACGATCAACTCCTCGCCGCTGTGCACCCGCTGCCCGTCCACCTCGGTGATGATGTCGCCCGGCTTGATGCCGGCCTTCGCTCCGGGACCGCCGGGCGTCACCGCGGGCTTGCCCGCGGCGCCCTTCGCACCGACCTTGGCGCCGTCACCGGTGTACTTCATGTCCAAGGTCACACCGATCACCGGATGCGTGGCTCTACCGGTGTTGATCAGCTCCTCGGCGACCCGCTTGCCCTGGTTGATCGGGATGGCGAAGCCGAGGCCGATGGAACCTGCCTGGCCGCCCTCGGTCGACGAACTGTTGTCGGCGGCGCGGATGGCGCTGTTGATGCCTATGACATGGGCGTCGGTGTCGACGAGCGGGCCCCCGGAGTTGCCCGGGTTGATCGGGGCGTCGGTCTGCAGCGCGTCGACGTAGCTGATGTCGCTGCCGTCGCCCTTCTCGCCACCCGCGGTGATCGGCCGGTCCTTGGCGCTGATGATGCCGGAGGTGACGGTGTTGGACAGGTCGAAGGGGGCACCGATGGCCACCACCGGGTCGCCGACCTGCACATTGTCGGAATTGCCCAGCGGTAGTGGCTTGAGTCCGGAGACGCCGGTGACCTTGACCACAGCCAGGTCGTAGCCGCTGTCCTTGCCGACGACCTTGGCGCGCGCGGTCTCGCCGCCGCTGAACGTCACCGTGATGGAACCGGAGGAGCCGGCCGGGGCGACAACATGGTTGTTGGTGAGGATGTGGCCCGACTTGTCGAGGACGAAGCCGGTGCCGGTGCCGGATTCGGTGGTGCCGCTGACATGGAGGGTGACCACGCTGGGCAGGGCGCTGGCGGCGATGCCCGCGACGCTGTCGGGGGCGCGGCCACCGCTGTTCCTCGCGGCCTGCGGAAGCTCGACCGTGGTCAGACCGCCGTTGCGCTCGACGTAGGCACCGATGCCGCCGCCCATGCCGCCCGCCACCAGGGCGAGCAGCAGTGCGCCGACGAGCAGGGAGCCGCGTCGGCTCTTCCTGCGCCCGCCGTCCGACCCGAGCGGGGGGCCGGGGTGGGTCAGCGGCTGCCGGGGCGCACCCCAGGGGTCGTACTGCGACCACTGCGAGGACTGTGGCGGGTGGGGCGGGGGTGTGAAGGCCGGGGCAGGGCCCGGGAGGGGCGCGGGGGCCGTGGGCATCCCTGCGCCGTTCGTGCCGGTGCCTGCGTACGGCGGCGGTACGGGAGTGCCGTGCGCCGGTGTCGGCACCGGCCGCTGTACGGGTGGTGCCGGTGCCCAGGGGCCGGGGCCGCCGTACGGCGGGGTGCTGTACTCATCGGGCTCGTGCAACGGCTTCACCGCAGGCACCGGCGCCTGGGCCGTCGCCGCGGGTGCGTGCACCCCGGGCTCGGGCGTCACCGGCGCGGGTGCCACGGGCTCGGGCTCGGGCGGTGCAGGCTGGGCGGGGAGTACGGGCGCCGGGCTCGCGTCTGCGACGACCGCGGTGTCCGGGTCACCGGCCGGTGTGCCCACGGACCGCACGTCCTCCGCCGGTGCCACCGCCGAGGCGGGAGCCTCCTGCGGCGCTGATGCGGTGGCGCGCCCCGCCGTGGGGCGGCTCCACCACTTCGCCTTCGGCCCGGTGGGCTTCCCGTCGTCCATGCTCTCCCCGCAACCGCCACAACTGGCCTCTGCACGCGCCCGAAAGGACGTCCCTCCCGGAATTCCTCCGTGGATTCAACCAGGTTTACGAATCGCTGCGCAGACCCCCGTCAGCGCTGGGCGGAAAGCGGCAGACGGCGATCGACGGAGGTGGGCAGGGCGGCCGCCGACGTGGGTGTCCAGGACGCGGTCGGCGAGGGCGTGGGGGAAACGGGGTTCCGGCCGCTTCCGAGCGCGTGCGTGAACAGCGGACTGGTGGCGGTCGGTCGTATCAGGGGGGACGTGGACACATCCGTCAGTACCGCCGCGGCGAAAGGGTTGGCCGTGAGCCGGCCGGTGCCGAACAGGGCGGGGACGGGTGCCGCGGTATTCGGCGGCTGGGCCGGGGGACCGCTCACGGAACCATCGCCGGGCACGCCGGACGTGCCGAGGCTGCTGCCACCGCGACGGCTGGTCACGCTGCCGCTCTCGGCCCGCTCGGCGGCATCGAGCGGGGTCACGTTGTTTCCGGTGCCCTCGGCGCGGGTCACGGCGCCGGGAGCCGCTCCTGTCGGCAGGGCGCCACCCAGCGCGATGGCTGCCAGCGAGACGGCGCTGGCAGCCGCGAAGGCGAACCTGCGGCCGCGCCACGGCGACCGGTCCCCCTCCCGGCCCACCTCATGGATCCGGAACGCCGAACGCGATCCGCCGGCCGGAAGCACAGCCGTCGAGCCGTGCGGCGTCCCGAAGTAGCCGAAACGGTCCAGCGGCGACTTTCCCGAAGGCGAATCGGTGCGGCTTCCGGGGGGCTGCATCACCGGGAAAAGTCCGTCGGCGAACCGCCCGGAGCCGCCAAATGGTCTTCCTTGGCGGTCGTCGTCACCGCCCGGCCCCCCGGGAAGGCCCTGCAGCCGGGCGAGGAACCCCTCGGACGGCGACGGCGGGGCGGACTGTGCGAAGACACTCTTCAGCCGCCGCTGGGCGACAACCTCGGCCTTGCACTTCACGCAGGTCGCGAGATGGGCGAGCACCCGCTCGCGGGCGTCATGTTTGAGCTCACCGTCGACGAGCGCGGCAAGGCGGTCCCCCAAGTGCTGTTCCGCAGGGGTCGGACCTGTGCCACTCACGCCGGCCCGCCCTCCACTGCCACCACGGCTCCCGCCAGCGAGCGCTGCTCGGCGCGGGCCTCGGGAGAGCGGTGCTGCAGAGCCTTGCGCAGATGCGAGCGGCCGCGGTGAATACGGCTGCGCACGGTACCGAGCTTCACGCCGAGGGTCGCGGCGATCTCCTCGTACGAAAGTCCCTCGATGTCGCAGAGCACGACCGCGGCACGGAATTCGGGCGCAAGGGTGTCCAGCGCCTGCTGTACGTCCGCGTCGAAGTGGGTGTCGTTGAAGGCCTGCTGCGGGGACGGCTCACGGCTCGGAAGCCGCTCGGCGGCGTCGTCACCGAGGGAGTCGAAACGGATCCGCTGCTTACGGCGGACCATGTCCAGGAACAGGTTGGTCGTGATGCGGTGCAGCCAGCCCTCGAAGGTGCCGGGTGTGTAGGTCGACAGCGAACGGAACACCCGGACGAAGACCTCCTGAGTGAGGTCCTCGGCATCGTGCTGGTTTCCCGTCAGACGGTAGGCAAGGCGGTAGACACGACCGCTGTGCGTGCTGACGATCTCTTCCCATGAGGGCGGCATCCACGCCTGGGAGTCCGCATCTGAGGCGAAGGTCGCGGTCGGTGCGGAGTCGTTGGAAGAACGGTCAGCAATGTTGGTCACGGATTTCGGCTCACCCGCCGACCTGAGAAAGCGCCGCAGCACTCGTCCCCGATCCACAGGCGCAGCCGCACCTCCCCTGTCGGCTCTGGTGGTGTCCAGTGGAGCCCCTACCATAGCCACCTCGCCCGTTAGCTCCGGATAAACCTTTTTTTCTGCTGGGGTCCGGGATCATCCCCGGGAACCCGTCGGCCCATGATCCGGGGCCCGGTCTGCGGGCCGGATCCATGGGCTTTCCCCTGCCCTTTCCTAACGCCCGGTCCCATCTGCGGGTTCCCGGGTGCAGCGGATACAGTCACCGTTGCGCCAACTACGGGGACAGGAGAGGGTCATTACCGCCAACCGGCAGACGAGCTGGGCGTTCGCCGACGCCTTTGTCGCCGAGGACGAAGCACTGCGCTGGGCCAGAGACCGGGCCCGGGAGGCAGGGCTCCGCTCGGTGTCACCGGGCACCGGCGCCGCGCTGCGCTTGCTCGCTGCCACGACCGACGCCAAGGCGGTGGCCGAAATCGGCACCGGAACCGGCGTGTCCGGCATCTATCTGCTGCACGGGATGCGGCCGGACGGGGTGCTGACCACGGTCGATCCGGAGCCGGAGCGGCAGCAGTTCGCCCGCCAGGCCTTCCGGGCGTCGGGGTTCGCGGCCAATCGGGCCCGTTTCATCCCCGGCCGCGCCCTCGACGTACTTCCGCGGCTCGCGGACGGCGGATACGACCTCGTGTTCTGCGACGGCGACCGGCTGGAGAGCCTGGACTGCCTCGCTGAATCGTTGCGCCTGCTGCGACCTGGCGGTCTGGTCTGCTTCGAGGGCGTCTTCGCGGACGGCCGTACGGTCGACTCCGCGGCGCAGCCGGCGGAGGTACTGCGGCTGCGGGAGCTGTTGCGGGCGGTGCGGGAGAGCCAGGAGCTGATGGCTACATTGTTGCCGGTGGGCGACGGGTTGCTCTGCGCCGTCCGGCGTGGGTGACCGTTCGCCGTTCCGCGCCCCTCGACAAAACGGCCGGTCGTCGTCGGTCTCCCCCGGCCTCGAAGGACCGGGAACCCCTTCGACGGACTTGTTCCGAATGCATCACTGCCCCGGCACGGACCCGTGCCGGGGCAGTGATGAAGTGTGGGCGCCTCTGCGTCAGCCGACGACCTTCTTGAGGGCGTCGCCGAGTGCATCGGCCTCGTCCGGAGTCAGCTCCACAACAAGCCGACCGCCGCCTTCGAGCGGAACGCGCATGACGATGCCCCGCCCCTCCTTTGTCACCTCGAGCGGGCCGTCGCCCGTCCGCGGCTTCATGGCCGCCATGCTCGTTCCCCTTCCTGAAACCAGCTCATAACAACCGGCGGCCCCATGACAGGCGCTGTCTCACCGGCATCGAACACATTGCTTCCAGGCCATTATCCCGCATCACAGACCCCCGTGACCAACATCGGTCTGCATCGCTTGCGCAACGCGCTCTCGCAAAACCACCCAATTCGGCGATCCGACTGCGATACTCCGTCGCCTTCGCCCCTCCATCGGGGCGCAATTGTTAGACGCAGGTCACATGCTCCCCCTCGGTGATGTCGGCCATGCTTGCCTGGACAGGCATTGCCCGAGGCGCAAAGGGGACAGCAAATGGCGGACCACGTGGCCGACACCGTGCTCTACGACGTGACGGACGGACTCGCGACGATCACGATCAACCGTCCCGACGCGATGAACGCCATGAACACAGCCGCCAAGGTGGCCCTCCGTGACGCGCTGCAGTCGGCCGCGGCCGATACCGCTGTCCGGGCGGTTCTGCTCACGGCGGCCGGCTCGCGCGCCTTCTGTGTCGGCCAGGACCTCAAGGAACACGTCGCCACGCTGACCGCCGTCCGCGAGTCGGGTTCCGGCAATGCGCTGAGCACCGTGCAGGAGCACTACAACCCCGTCGTGCGGGCGATCACCGAGATGGAGAAGCCGGTCGTCGCCGGGGTGAACGGGGTCGCCGCAGGCGCGGGCTTCGGCTTCGCGCTCGCCTGCGACTACCGGGTGGTCGCCGACAGCGCGTCGTTCAACACCTCGTTCGCCGGGGTCGCCCTCACCGCCGACTCAGGTGTCTCGTGGACGCTGCCCCGGCTGATCGGCCAGAGCCGCGCAGCCGACCTGCTGCTCTTCCCGCGTTCGATCTCGGCACAGGACGCGTATGAGCTGGGCATCGTGAACAGACTGGTGCCCGCGGCCGATCTCGCCGCGGAGGCCATGGCAGTGGCCCGCAAGCTGGCGGGCGGCCCCACGGTGGCGTACGCCGCGCTCAAGGCGTCGCTGGCCTACGGCGCCGGCCACACGCTGAGCGAGACGCTGGAGAAGGAGGACGAACTCCAGACCAAGGCGGGCGCCTCCGAGGACCACACCATCGCGGTGCAGGCGTTCCTGGACAAGGCGAAGCCGAAGTACCTGGGCCGGTAGGGCGTGTTTCGAAAGTAGCGTCGTCCGCCCGTAGGGCGGGCCTGGCGGCGTCTGGTGCGTGCGATCGCAAGGCGGAGGGTCGCCCCGATACCGGGCGTATCGGGGCGAGCCCGACAATGCAGCGAGCGTGCGTGCCAGACGCCGCCTGGCAGGCGGGACTTCCGAAACACGCCCCAGGGCCTCGCGGGAGTCGGTCCGGGCCAGGGGGCGTGGACGGTTGCACACCCGTGGGTGGCTTCCTCCACGGCACCGCCGACCCCGCTGCGCGGCTACGCCCCCGTGCCGCGGGCCACGCAGTCGGCCAGGTGGTCGTCGACCAGGCCACACGCCTGCATCAGGGCGTAGGCCGTGGTGGGGCCGATGAAGCGCAGGCCGCGCTTCTTGAGGTCCTTGGCGAGCGCGGTGGACTCCGGCGTGACCGCCGGGACGTCGCCGAGGGTGCGCGGGGCGGGCCGGCCGGCCGGGTCCGGGGCGTACGACCAGATGAGTTCGTCCAGCTCGCCGTCCGGCCATGCGGCCAGCACCTTGGCATTGGCGAGCGTCGCCTCGATCTTCGCGCGGTTGCGGATGATCCCTGCGTCGGCAAGGAGGCGTTCCTTGTCGGCGTCGGTGAACTCCGCCACCGCACGGATCTTGAATCCGGCGAAGGCGCTGCGGAATCCTTCCCGGCGGCGCAGGATCGTCAGCCAGGACAGCCCGGACTGGAACGCCTCCAGGCAGAGTCGCTCGAACAGGGCGTCGTCGCCGTGGACGGGGCGGCCCCATTCCGTGTCGTGGTAGGCGAGGTAGTCATCGGTGGACAGTCCCCACGGGCAGCGCAGCCGGCCGTCCGCCCCCGCTTCGGCGCCGCCGCTCATCGCTGCGGCTCCTCGCCGGACCGGGGACCTGACTCCGGACCGGGCGGCGGCTCCTCGCCGGGCTGGGGGCCGGACGGGGGCCAGGAGCGCGGCTCCGGCTGCCGGTCGGGCTGCTCCTCGGACTGCGGCGCCGACCGGGGTGTCTGCTCGGGCCGCGGCCGGTCCTGCGGCTCCTTGAGGAGCCCGACACCGCCCACCGCCGTCGCCTGCGCTCCGGCGAGCGCCGACTCCAGCTCGGCGATCCGCGCGTCCCGCTCGGCGAGCTCGGCTCCCAGTCGGCCGAGCGCGTCGTCGACGTCGGCCATCCGGTATCCGCGTGCCGTCACCGGCAGCCGCAGCGCCTCGACGTCCGCGCGGCCGACCGGACGGGTCGCGGGCAGCGGGTCGGTCAGCTGCTCGGGCGCCACGTCCTGCAGGACAGCGCTCTTCCCTCCGCCGACCACCGCGAGGGTGACCGCGGCCACGACCACCACCATCGCCAGCAGCAAGAACCAGAACACACGCATCTCCCCTGAGGCGGAAACCTGTCCGGCTCCGATCGTGCCATGCGGTACTGACAGCTAGGGTCGCAGGCGGCGGCGGGGGATCTATCCAGAGGAGAAACACAGGATGCGAAGCGGTGCGCTCAGGCTGGGGCGGCGCGAATTCGGGGCGCACGAGCCAGTGATCATGGCGATCGTGAACCGTACTCCGGACTCCTTCTACGACCAGGGCGCGACCTTTCGCGACGAGCCCGCGCTCGCCCGGGTCGAGCAGGCTGTCGCCGACGGCGCCGCGATCATCGACATCGGCGGAGTGAAGGCCGGTCCCGGCGATGAGGTGACCGCCGCGGAGGAGGCCCGCCGAACCGTCGGGTTCGTCGCCGAGGTGCGGCGGCGTCACCCCGATGTGGTGATCAGCGTCGACACCTGGCGCCACGAGGTCGGTGAGGCGGTCTGCGAGGCCGGTGCCGATGTGCTGAACGACGCGTGGGGCGGTGTCGACCCGAAGCTCGCGGAGGTGGCCGCGCGGTACGGAGCGGGGCTGGTGTGTACGCACGCGGGCGGAGCCGAACCGCGGACCCGGCCGCACCGGATCGCGTACGACGACGTGATGGCGGACATCCTGCGGGTGACGGTGGGGCTGGCCGAGCGGGCCGTGGAGCTCGGGGTCAGGCCGGACGGCATCATGATCGACCCCGGTCATGACTTCGGGAAGAACACCCGGCACTCGCTGGAGGCGACGCGTCGCCTCGGTGAGATGACGGAGACCGGCTGGCCCGTCCTCGTATCGCTGTCCAACAAGGACTTCGTCGGGGAGACGCTCGACCGGCCCGTGAAGGAACGGGTGATCGGGACGCTGGCGACCACCGCGGTCTCGGCGTGGCTGGGCGCGCAGGTCTACCGGGTGCACGAGGTGGCGGAGACACGACAGGTGCTGGACATGGTGGCGTCGATCGCGGGGCACCGGGCGCCGGCGGTGGCCCGGCGCGGGCTGGTGTAGCGGCGGCGGGGCGGGCGCGAGCCGGGCCCGGGGCGGCGGGGGCCGCTGCGCGAGACGTGCCCCCTGCCCGCCCCTTCCCGATCCGGGGCGCTGCCCCGGATCGGGAAGCTCAGTCGCCGGAGGGACTCACCGTGGCCAGTGGCCGACTTCCTTCGTGACCAGGTCGACCGCCTCGTGCACGTCGTCCGTGACGTGGAACAGCAGCAGGTCTCTCTCGGACGCCTTCCCCTGCGCCACCACCGTGTTCCGCAGCCAGTCCACCAGGCCGCCCCAGTACGCGGTGCCGAAGAGCACGATCGGGAAGCGGGTCACCTTGCCCGTCTGGACGAGGGTGAGCGCCTCGAAGAGCTCGTCGAGTGTGCCGAGGCCGCCGGGCAGGACGACGAAGCCCTGCGCGTACTTCACGAACATCGTCTTGCGGACGAAGAAGTAGCGGAAGTTCACGCCGATGTCGACGTGCGGGTTGAGCCCGGACTCGAAGGGCAGCTCGATACCGAGGCCGACCGAGATGCCCTTCGCCTCCCGCGCCCCCTTGTTCGCCGCCTCCATCGCTCCGGGACCGCCCCCGGTGATCACCGCGAAACCGGCCTCGACCAGCGCCTTGCCGATCTGTACGCCCGCCTCGTAGTCCGGGCCGTCGGCCGGGCTGCGGGCCGAGCCGAAGACACTGATCGCGCTCGGCAGCTCGGCCAGCGCGCCGAAGCCCTCGACGAACTCCGACTGGATGCGCATCACCCGCCAGGGATCGGTGTGCACCCACTCGGAATCGCCCTCGGAGTCCAGCAACCGCTGATCGGTGGTACCGGGCTGTACCTGTTCCCTGCGGCGCAGTACCGGACCGAGCCGCTGCTCCTCGGGGACGTGAGCTTCTTCGGGGTTGCCCATGACCTGCTCCCTCCGACGACGTGACGACGTGCTGTGTCAGGTCAGGGTAGATCCATGGAGGTTACGGGCAGAGGAATCCCGTGCGTCAGCTGGTGAGCCAGGAGCGTAGCCGGTCCTCGCAGTGGGTGATCCGGTCGACCGCCACGTGCTCGTTGCGCTTGTGCGCGAGGACCGGGTCACCGGGCCCGTAGTTCACGGCGGGGACGCCCAGCGCGCCGAAGCGGGAGACGTCCGTCCAGCCGAACTTCGGCTTCGCGGTACCGCCGACGGCCTCCACGAACGCCCTGGCCGCCGGGTGGGAGAGGCCGGGCATCGCCGCGCCGGAGTGGTCGTCGACGGTGAACTCGACGACGCCGCAGTCCGCGAAGACCTCGTGGACGTGGGCGAGGGCGTCCTCGGGGCTGCGGTCGGGGGCGTACCGGTAGTTGACGACGACGGTGCAGGCGTCCGGGATGACGTTGTTGGCGACGCCGGCATCGATGCGGACGGCGTTCAGGCCCTCGCGGTACTCCAGCCCGTCGATGACCGGCCGGCGCGGTTCGTAGGCGGCGAGGCGGGTGAGGATCGGAGCGGCGGCGTGAATGGCGTTGGAACCCATCCAGCTGCGCGCGGAGTGCGCCCGCTCCCCTTCCGTACGGAGAAAGACCCGCAGGGTGCCCTGGCAGCCGCCCTCGACCTGGGCGTCGGACCCTTCGAGGAGAACGGCGAAGTCGCCCGCCAGCCAGTCGGGGTGGGCGACTGCGACATGGCCGAGCCCGTTGAGGTGCGCGGCAACCTCTTCGTTGTCGTAGAAGACGAAGGTGAGGTCGCGGTTGGGCTCGGGCACGGTCGCGGCGATCCGCAGCTGGACGGCGACGCCCGACTTCATGTCGGAGGTGCCGCAGCCCCAGAGCACGCCGTTCTCGTCGAGCCGGGACGGGACGTTGTCGGCGATCGGCACGGTGTCGATGTGTCCGGCGAGTACGACGCGCTCGTCGCGGCCGAGGTTCGTCCGGGCCACGACGTTGTTGCCGTGCCGGTCGACGGTCAGGTGCGGGAGCGTGCGCAGGGCCGTCTCGATCGCGTCGGCCAGCTCCTTCTCGTCCCCGCTGACCGACGGGAAGTCGACGAGGCGGGCGGTGAGGGCCGGGCCGTCCAGGGTGAGGTCAAGGGTGCTTTCGGGCATGGCCCCGACCCTAAGGCCTGTCCGGCCCTGATCCGCGGGGCGGGCCCGGGGGCTATCTTTCGGATCGGGCGGGATCGGGGACCCCGCGGGCCCGGCCTGATCCGGAAGGAAAGCCCTTGAGGGACTTCGCCGTCGGCCCCGGCCGGGCCCTCCAGTACGGTGGGCGCGTGCCCCGGACCCCCACCTCCGCCCGCCGACACACTGGCCGCAGCCGCCTCTTGCGTATCGCAGCGGCCTTTACCGTGCTCGTGGCCCTGGCCGGCTATCTGACCATTCAGTACATCTCGGGCAACAAGGGCGTCGAGCGGTGCACCGTGCAGTCCGCCGACGGCTCGACGGGCCGGGGACGTACGTACCGGCTGAGCACGGAGCAGGCCGCGAACGCCGCGACGATCTCCGCGGTCGGCACCACGCGCGGGATGCCTGAGCGTGCGGTGACGATCGCGCTGGCGACGGCATTGCAGGAGTCCGGGCTGCGCAATATCTCGCACGGCGACCGGGACTCGCTGGGACTGTTCCAGCAGCGCCCCTCGCAGGGCTGGGGCACCGAGAAGCAGATCCTGGACCCGGTCTACTCGGCCGGGATGTTCTACCAGCATCTGGCCGAGGTCCCCGGTTACTCACGGCTGCCGCTGACGGTCGCCGCGCAGCGGGTGCAGCGCAGTGGTTTCCCGCAGGCGTACGCGAAGCACGAGCCGGATGCCGCGCTGCTGTCCGCCGCACTGACCGGCCGTACGCCCGCCGCGCTGACCTGCACGCCGACGCGGACGGCAGCGGGGCCCGCCGATGCGGCACAGGTGCGGTCGGCGCTGGTACGGGCCTTCGGCAAGGGTGTGCTGCCCCCCTCGGGCCAGGCGGGCGGCGGGGCGGCGGGCGGGGCGGCGGCTGCGGGCACGGTCTCGGTGCCGGTGAAGGCGGCGCGGACCACCGGGGACGGCGGCGGAGCGCAGCGCGGCTGGGAGCTCGCGCACTGGGCGGTGGCGCAGGCCGAATCGCTGGGCATCGAAGAGGTCGCGTACGCGGGCCGGGTGTGGAGGACCGGGTCGGACTGGCGGACGGACCGTGAGGAATCGGGCACCACGCAGGTCCGCATACAGCTCGTGCGCTAGGAGGGTGCTGAAAGCAGCGCCGTCCGCCCGTAGGGCGGGCCATGCGTCGCCTGGCAGGCGGGACTTCCGACACGCGCCCCAGTGCCGTGACCGGCAGGTTTACCCCATGAGGAGCGCCGTCCGGCCGCCTTACGAGCGGGCGTGCCGGACGGTGCGCCGGGGCAAAGCCTGCCGGGAGAGACATCAGTACGAAGGATCCCTCGCAGGGGCCATCCAGCCCGTCCGGAAGCTGCCGTCACCACACGCCTCCGAAACTCTCCCCTTCATACGCCATTTCCCATGCGGCAAAAGGGAAGTGGCGGCTCATCCGGCGTTCGGGGAATGCAATGTTTGCCCGGGTTCCTCCGTTGTGGATTATGTGACGCATTACCGACTCTTTACTTCGGTCCACCGCAACCTCCCCCGCCCCCACGACGGTTGTCACTGCGTCCGGCCAACGGACAGACAGATTCCCCATCCCGTCGAAGGAGCATCATGTCCCTCCCCCTGACCCGTCGGATCGCCCGTGCCGCGCTGCTGATCGCGGCGGGTGCAGCCCCCGTGGTCGGTGCGGCCGGCGCCGCAGGTGCCGCGGAGCTCCCGCAGGCCCCGGAGCTCGGCGGTCTGACGACCGTCGACGGTGCCGGTCTCGGCAAGACCCTCGACGGCGCGTCCGAGCAGGGCACCAAGGTCGCGGGTGCCACCGGCGGCAAGATCGTCGGGACGGCCGTCCCGGCCGCGCGCAGGACCGTCGGCAGCACGGGCAGCAAGGCCGCCCCCGCCGCGCGGAAGGTCGCCGGTGAGCTGGTCGGCGGGGCCACCCGTGCGGCGGCCAAGGGCAGTCTGCCGGCCGGCGGTCTCGCCGGTGGCGGTCTGCCGACGACGCAGGGCCTGCCCACCCACGGTCTGCCGATCGGCTGACCCCCTACCGGACATGCAAGAGGGCCTCGGAAGTGCGTGCTCCCGAGGCCCTCGCGCCTGTCCGGTACGGGGTCAGGACAGCCGCTTGACCGCGGCTGCCACACGTTCGTCCGTCGCCGTGAACGCCACCCGTACGAAGTGGTCGCCCGCCGGTCCGTAGAAGTCGCCCGGCGCCACCAGGATGCCGAGCTCCGCAAGGTACGCCACGGTGTCCCAGCAGGGTTCGTCGCGGGTCGCCCACAGGTAGAGGCTCGCCTCGCTGTGCTCGATCCGGAAGCCGTGGGCCTCCAGCGCCGCCCGCAGCGCGGTACGCCGGTCCGCGTACCGGGTCCGCTGCTCCGCCACGTGCGTGTCGTCTCCGAGCGCCGCGACGGTGGCGGCCTGGACCGGGGCGGGCGTCATCATCCCGCCGTGCTTGCGGATCAGCAGCAGTTCGCCGAGGACGGCCGCGTCGCCCGCGATGAACGCCGCACGGTATCCGGCGAGGTTGGAACGCTTGGAGAGCGAGTGGACGGCGACGATGCCCTCGTACGTGCCGCCGCAGACATCGGGGTGGAGCACGGAGACCGGTTCGGCCTCCCAGCCGAGCTCCAGGTAGCACTCGTCACTGAAGACCAGCACGTCGTGCTCGCGCCCCCAGGCCACGATCCGGATCAGCTCGTCCTTGGACAGGACCCGGCCGGTGGGGTTGGACGGCGAGTTCAGCCAGAGCAGCTCGAGTCCTGCCGGGTCGAGCTCGGTGGGATCGTCGTAGACGACGGGCTCGGCGCCGCAGAGCCGGGCACCCACCTCGTACGTCGGGTAGGCGAGCCGCGGGTACGCCACCCTGTCGCCCGCGCCGAGGCCGAGCTGGGTCGGCAGCCAGGCGACGAGTTCCTTGGAGCCGACGACCGGCAGCACGTTCTCGTGCGCCACCGAGACCGCGCCGAGCCTCCGCTCCACCCAGCCGGTGAGGGCGTCGCGGAGTTCGGTCGTCCCCCACACCGTCGGATAGCCGGAGCTGTCCGCGGCGGCGACGAGCGCCTGCTGGATCAGCTCCGGCACCGGGTCGACGGGCGTGCCGACGGAAAGATCGACGATGCCGTCCGGGTGGGCCGCAGCGGTCGACTTGTAGGGCGCGAGCTTGTCCCAGGGGAAGACCGGGAGGCGGGAGGAGACTGCTGCGGACACGGCTCTCTGCTTTCTCGTACGAGGGTGACGAGGATGGTTCGGGTGGTTCGTGCGGCGCCGGGTCTGCCTACGGCCCGGACCGGAAAACACCTCGGTCCCGCACGGTGACGAGCCGTACGGGACCGGGGCAGCGCACGTGCTGGCCGCTGGTTACTGGTTCTGCGGCGGCAACGCTGCGATGAACGGGTGGTCGCGCTCGATCAGACCCAGCTTGGAGGCACCACCCGGCGAACCGAGGTCGTCGAAGAACTCGACGTTCGCCTTGTAGTAGTCCTTCCACTCCTCCGGGGTGTCGTCCTCGTAGAAGATCGCCTCGACCGGGCAGACCGGCTCACAGGCTCCACAGTCGACGCATTCGTCCGGGTGGATGTACAAGGACCGCTGGCCCTCGTAGATGCAGTCGACGGGGCACTCTTCAATGCAGGCCTTGTCCTTTACGTCGACACAAGGCTGCGCGATGACGTAGGTCACGCTGTCGTTCCTCCTCGGTAGGGCGTTGGCTCTCGCGCGGGAGCGCGGCGTCGTCGATGCCCGCACCTAGTATCTCCGTTCCTGGGCACGAACCGAACAGGAGGGGCGGAGAGAGCTGTGGAATTCACCATCGGCGGACAGGCTGAGGTCCGGATCACCCCGGCTGACGTGGGCAAACGGGTATCAGTCCGACGTCGTTCGGAGGGCGGCGCGGCGGGCTGGAAGTTCACCGACACCGTCGGGGTTCTCACATCCTGGAACAATCATGTGCTGTCAATCACACCGAAGAGCGGCGAATCCGTCCACATCGAGGAATCCTCGCTGGTGGCGGGCAAGGTCGTCCCCTCCGCGCCGGCCCGGCGCCGGGGTCCGTCGGCCACGTTCGCCGAACTCGCCCACGTCTGTGCCCGCGCCTGGCAGCCGGTGGAGAGCGAACCCCTCGGCAACTGGCAGCTGCGCGCGGCGGAGGGGTTCACCCGGCGCGCCAACTCCGTGCTGCCGCTCGGCGATCCGGGGGTGCCGCTCGACGAGGCGCTCGCGCGGGTGGAGCGCTGGTACGAGGACCGCGGGCTGCCCGCGTACATCCAGACCGCGACGGGCGCGGAGGGCACACAGGAGAATCTGTGCGCTGAACTGGAGGAGCACGGGTGGCGGCGCGAGGTCACGGCGCAGGTGCGGATCGCGGCCCTGGCACCGATCGGCGATCTGGACGCGGACGTCGCACGGGTGCGGCTGAGCCGGGAGATCGACGAGGCGTGGCTCTCCCGGTACCAGCGCTTCGACACTCCGGGCCCGCATGTGCGGAAGGTGCTGGGCAGCGGGCCCTCGGTGTGGTTCGCGACCGTGCCGGGTGACGCGGCGGGCGAGGCGCCTGCCGCGATCGGACGGTGCGTCGTGGACGGGCGCTGGGCGGGCTTCATGGCCGTCGAGGTCGACGCCGCGTACCGGCGGCGGGGCCTGGCCTCCGCCGTCATGACCGCACTGGCCCGGCAGGCGCTGGACGAGGGTGCGTCGGCGGCGTGGCTGCAGGTGGAGGCAGACAATGAGGGGGCACATGCGCTGTACGACCGCATGGGTTTCGTGACCCATCACCTGTACCACCACTTCCGGTCCGCGTAGGGGCAGGAGCATGTCCCCCATGAACCCAGGGCTGAACCCACGCCGGCAGTTCGCCGAGGAGGCCCGCACCGAACGCCCCGACCTCGCGCTGCTCTGCCTGCTGCTGGCCGCGGAGGCCGACCCGGCGCTGGACGCGGACGGGATCGACGCTGCGCAGATCGAACTGGACCGGCTGGCGGGACTGCTTCCGTACGGGGTACAGGGCGGGCGCGCCTGGGCCTCGGCGCTGGCCGAACTGCTCGGCGAACGGTGCGGGTTCGAGGGCTCGTCGACGGACTACCAGCGGCTGCAGTCCTCGCTTCTGCACGAGGTGCTGCGGCGCCGGCGCGGGCTGCCGATCCTGCTCTCGGTGGTGTGGATCGAGGTGGCGCGGCGGGCGGGCGCTCCGGTGTACGGGGTGGCGCTGCCGGGTCATTTCGTCGTCGGATTCGGCGACCCGGCGGAACAGGTGCTGGCCGACCCGTTCGCCGGCGGCAGGCCGATGACCGGCCAGGACGCGCAACTCCTCGTGACGGGGGCGACCGGGGCACCACTCGAGCCGTCGATGCTGGTGCCGGCCCGGCCGCTGGAGATCGTGCTGCGGATCCTCAACAACATCAGGGCATGGGCGGCGGTCCGCCCGGAGTGCACGCGAGTGGCGCTGTGGGCGGTGGACCTGTCGCTGCTGCTGCCCTCGCATCCGGCACGGCTGCGCTACGAGCGGGCGCAGTTGCTCGTACAGAGCGGGGAGTTCCTTCGCGGGGCGGAGGAGATGGAGGAGTACGCGGAGCTGGTGGAAGCGGTGGAGCCGACGGCGGCGGAGATGGTTCGGGGGCGGGCGCGGGCGGCGCGGGCCTTGCTGAATTAGACCGACCGGCAGTAGGAGAGTGGGGGGAAGGAGCGGGGGCCGGCGAACGGGGTGGCCCAGGCCGTCAGGTCGTCGGCGCCGTAGCCGAGGCCGATGGGCACCCCCGCGTACAGCGCGAGCGTCACGAGCCCTGGCAGCAGTCCGAAGCCGGACCACCGCCCGTGCCCACCCACCTACTTCTGGCCGCGCATCAGGTAACCGGAACCCGCCCCGAAATCACGCATGCGGATCACCCTGTCGGGGGCCCGGCCACGGCTCCGAACGCCTGCGGCCCCCGCGCTCAGCCCGAGCAGGCGAGCGGGAGGGCCACCGCAGCCGTGGCGGCGCGGACCGCCGTGACGATGGGGTCCGTGCACTCCGGCCGCGGCGCCGTATCTCGTCGACCTCGTCGATGACCAGCTTGATCTCTTCGGGCACGCTACTTCCCTCTTCTCGTCGTGGGATAGCCCTGGCGTTTCCAGTACTCGAGGCCGCCGATCATTTCCTTGACCCGGAATCCGGCGGCCGCGAGTTTCACGGCGGCTTTCGTGCCGGCGTTGCAGGCGGGACCCCAGCCGTAGGTCACATAGAGCGGTTCGGGATCGAGTCCGCCCAGGGACTCGGCGGTCATCTCCGTGTGGGGGATGCCGAGCGCACCGGGAAGGCATTCCTCCCGGTACGCGGAAGCCTGGCGGGCGTCAATGACGAGGAAGCCGGCCACGCCGTCGGAGAGGTCGTGGTGGACGTCGTAGGGGTCGGTCTCGCACGACAGCCGGGCCCTGAGGAAGTACTCGAGCGCCGGGTCCGGCTCGGCGGCGGGGACGGCCAGCACCCGGGACCCGGGCTGTGGCCGTCGTGGTGGTGCGGGTGTCTCACCCATGCATCTCACCCATCTGTGTTCTCCGCGATCCAGCCCTCGATGAGGAACTTTCCGATGGAATCCGGGCGGTAGACATGCCCGGCGTCGATGTGGGCGCGCAGTTCGGCCGCGGTGAACCAGCGGGCGTCCACCACCTCGTCGCCGTCGACGGCGATGGCGTCCGACGACGCCTCGGCGCGGAACGCGGCCATGAGGCCCGCCGGGAAGGGCCAGGCCTGCGAGCCCTGGTAGGCGACGGACTTCACCTGGACGCCGGCCTCCTCGAAGGCCTCGCGCCGTACGGCGTCCTCCAGGCTCTCGCCGATCTCGACGAACCCGGCGAGGGTGCTGAAGGACTGCGGTCCTGACTGGGCGTGCCGGGCCAGCAGGCAGCGCTTCGGCGCCCCCGCCAGCTCGATCAACATGATCACGGCGGGCTCGATGCGCGGGAAGAGGAGCTTCCCGCAGGAGCGGCAGACCCGCAGGTGCCCGCCGTCCCGGACTTCGGAGGGCCCGCCGCAGGCGCCACAGAACCGCTGGTTGCGGTGCCAGTGCAGCAGGCCGCGGGCGTAGGCGAGCAGTCCCGCCTCGGCGGGACTGATGCCGGCGACCAGCTGCCGTACGTCCTGTACGGCGTCGCCCCCGGCCAGTTCGAGCGCCCGGGGCTGCTCCAGGGCGGAAAGGTCGGCCGCGAAGACGGCCTCGTCCCCGTCGAGGCCGAGGAACACCGGTTCGGCAGCCTCGTCGAACAGCGCGGCCGCCTCACCCGCCCTCCGTACCACCGGCACCCTGTCGTGCGTGAGGCACTGGTCGCGCCAGAGCGGGATCACCTGGGTGCCGGGACGGCCGGCCTGTGCGGCGACCCATGCGGCGTCGGAGCGTCGGTCGCCGGCCCGGTCCAGTTCAAGTCCGGTGTAGTGCACGGAGGAACTCCTGTCTGTCATGTCGCGTTCGGCTCAGCTCATCCCTGGCGGCGCACTGCCGGCCTCACGAGGGGTGACCGCGGCGCCGAGGGAAACGAATTCGGCGGCCAGATCGGCCGGGCAGTCGTCCAGGAGACCGGCCACAGAGTCCCACACCACCCGTGCCGCCCTCACCAGCAAGTCGTCTTGAGGTGGCGTCAGATAGTGCTGGAAACCCAGCATTTCGAGAGGTGCCGCGACCTGGATCAGGACGTGGTCCGGCATCTCGGCCAGCCAGCCGTCGAACCTCTTCGCCTCGACGATCCGGGCGACGGCCTTACGCAGCGACGGCAGGTCGGCGGTGTCTGCCTCGCGCTGTCTGCGGCGCACGGCATCAGACCTCATCCTCGTAGCGGATCGGTGTGTACCGGGCCAGCCGTTCGAAGTCGCGGTAGAGGGTGTCGTAGTCCTTGTTGCGTACGAGGAAGGTGCCGCCGTTGTCGATGAGCGAGGCGCCCTGCATGATCTCCTCGCCGATCTCCACCTTCCACTTCATGGTGAAGTCGCTCTCCACATCGGGGTCCAGGAGCCGGGCGACGACGCCGGGGCGCTTGGGGATGACGGCGTCGAAGCAGTACCTCTGCCCCTGGTCCCACGGGTGGCTCCGCACGCCCGCCTCGATCTCGAAGGCCAGGTTGAGCAGCGCGACCGCGTAGTTCTCCTGCATGGCGGCGAGCCCGGCCAGGCCCTTGAAGCGCGCACCGACCTCCAGGAAGACCAGCTCGTCGTCCTGGGTGTGGAACAGCTCCAGATGGCTTCCGCCGTCGAGCCGGCCGAGCGCGTCCAGGACAGTCTCGGCGAAGGCGACCATGCGCGGCACCCTGGGGTCCGAGTCGATCAGGTTGATGTCGGCGTTGACCCGGCCCTTCTGCACCTCAGTGGAGTTGACCAGGTACTCGGTCACCCCGCCGAAGACGGTCTCGCCGTCCTGGGTGACGAGGTTGACGCTGTACATGGTGCCGTCGATGTGCTCCTCGTACTCGTAGCTGCGTCCAAGGTCCTCGGGCAGGGCGAAGAACTCCTCCGGGGAGAAAACCTTGTGGACGCCGTCGGCGGAGGCGGCGTCGACGGGCTTGAGCACGAAGGGCATGCCGACGTCCGCCGTGATCCGCTCCAGATAGCCGGCCGGGTCGGCGTGGCGGGCCTCGGCGTCGAAGCGGCCGAACTTCGGTACGCGCAGGCCCGTGCCGGCCAGCCGCTCCTTCATCAGGCACTTGTCCCGGTACGGCAGCAGTTCGTCGTAGGTCGGGCCCGGCAGACCGAGCTCCTCGCGCAGCTCGCCGGTCAGCAGCAGGTTGCGCTCGTCGAAGCAGTGCAGCGTGAGTTCACCGGGCCCCGACTCCTCGGCCAGCTGTCGTACGAGCGCCCGGACGGACGCCGGGTCGGCGATCGACGACTCGGTGTACGAGGGGTCGTCGAGCCCGCACGGTACGACATGGATCTCGTGGAAGTACTCCCGTTCGGCATCCGAGACATTGGCGCTGTCCTGTTCGGAGAAGATGCCCACGAACCGCACTTGCTCCGGCTCCACCAGCAGATCGTGGCGGAACACCCCGAAGCCCCGGGTCGATATCACGACGACCGTCTTCACGCGCTCTCTCCTGTCCTCGTCATCTTGTTCTTCGCTCGCCCTTCCAGGGCGATGAGCAGCGGGATCGCCAGCAGGCTCAGTCCGGCGAGGAAGAGCATCGGCAGGACCTCGCCCCGGGCGAGCAGAAAGGTGAGCAGGCCTGGCGCGGCGGCCTCGCCGACGGTCCAGGACAGCTGGTAGGTGGCCAGGTAGCGGCCGCGGATCGTGCTGGGGGCCATCGACACGCTCAGGGTGTCGAGGGCGGGGAAGGCGATAACCTCACCGAGGGTGAAGACGACCATCGCGACGAACAGTCCGACGTAGGCCACCGCGTCCGGCGTCACGTACAACACGGCGAACAGGACGAACGCCGTCGCGTTGAGGACCGCGGCCAGCATGACGACACGGGTCATCCGCGAACCCTCGGACCTCTTGGCGACCAGAGTCTGGGTGAGGGAGACCTGGATCGCGTTGACCACGATCAGGGTGCCGGCGGTCCAGGCCGGCAGGTCCAGCGCGTCGACGATGTAGATCGCCAGCAGCACCTTGATGAGCATCTGGCCGAACACCATGCTGGCGTTGACGCCGATGAGGAGGGCGTAGGGAAGGTCGCGCAGGACCATCCCGTAGCCCGCGCCGGACTTCTCCGCCTGCGGCTCGCTCCGCTCGTCGGGGGTGTCGCCCGGGGGCTCGCGCGGTACGTCCTGGGGGGTGGGCCGCCATGCGTAGAGCAAGGTGGCGGCGAGGACGTAGCTGGCCGCGTTGCCGACGACGATGGCGCGGAGCGCGGTCTCCTCCCCCAGCGTGAACGCGAAGGCGGCCAGCGCTCCACCGATGCCCATCGCCGTGTTGCGCAGCGCGGCCATGAAGCCGAACCAGGTGGTGCGCCGGTCCTCGGGCGAGGCCAGGACCACCAGGCCGCTGCTGGACGTCCAGTACGTGGTGTGTCCCACCTGCACCAGGAACACCACGGCCACGATCTGCCAGACGGAGTGCGTCAGGAGGAAGCCGAGATACCCCACGACGGACACCAGGTTGCCCCAGGCGGCCGTACGCCGGGCGGTGAACCGGTCGATCAGCGGGCCCACGACCATCGACGTCGGCAGCGCGAGGAGCCGTGCGACGGTCATCGCGGCGCCGATCGCCGCCAGCGACACCGACGTCGTCCGGGCGAAGAACACCACCGTGAACGCCAGGATCAGTCCGGTGCCGAGGCTGTCGATCAGACTCGCGGAGACGAACTTGCCGTGTCCCTTCAGCCGTGGGATGCCGAGTTTCGTGCCGATCGACTCGGGTTCGACGGTGGTTGCCATGTCCTGGCTCGCTCTCGCTTCGGTTTCGTACACCTACGGGTGCGGCTCAGAGCCTGTCGGGTGACCTCTGATCGGGCGGCCACGCCCTGGCACGCACGCTTCCCGCGTTGCCGAAATGCCCTAGTAGCTCCGCTGCAAGGCCATCCCGGCGCCTTGGAATCGCACGCACCAGACCGCGTCCGCTTTCCGATCGAAGGTCACCCGACAGGCTCTCAGCCCTGCAGGGGCCGTGTGACCACCCGGATCCTGTCGAGGAGCCCGTCGCACCGTTCGACGGCCGCCGCCGTGTCCTCGGCGGTGACGAGGACCTGGACATGGCGCCCGTAGTTGTCGGTCATCGGGGTGATCACGTCGCCGACGTTCAGGTACACGTCGACCCCGAGCACCCCCGGCAGGCCGCGGACCTCGTCCACGCCCTTGATGGCCTCGACGACTCCGGGCTCGCCGTTCACCCACTTCGTCACCGCGCCGAGCACCGGCGCCGGCCGCTCGGCCAGCTCGGTCACGAGCCGGAAGGGCCAGCCGGAGGCGTACTGTTCCAGGTCGACGCCGTGGGTGACCGCCATGAAATCGAGCAGTCGGTCGCCGGCCACCCGGTCGTGGCCCTCGATGATCCGCGGGCCCTTGGAGGACAGCTTGATCTCGGTGTGGCCCACGCCGTCCTTCAGCCCCATGGCCGTCAGGAAGCCGACCACGTGATCCACGACGGTCCGTTCCTCGTCCTCGCCGAGGATGGCCGGCAGGGCGTGGCCCATCTCGACGACGCCGTCGTGGAACTTGCCGGTGACGGAGACGACGATGTGGCGGCCTGCGAAGGAGAAGGACTCCACGCTGTACTCGACGCCGTCGATGAACTCCTCGGCGATGAACGAGGTGACCGGGTAGAACGTGGCCATTGGCAGATCGCCGCGGTCGCGCAGCCCGGTCAGCTCCGCCCAGGCGGCGTCGGCCTCGTCCGGGCCCTCGATCCGGGCGATGCCGCGGCTCGCGGTGCCGTCGAGGGGCTTGACGATCACCGGGTAGCCGTGGCGGGTCCCGAACTCCCTGATGTCCTCGGCGCTCTTGACCTCCGCGCACCCCACCGACTCGAAGCCGCTGTGGTGCAGCCACTCGCGCATCCGGAGCTTGTCGTGGAAGCGGTGCGCCACCTCGTACGAGGTGCCGATGAGCCCCAGCCGGTCATTGAGCCGGCCGGCCAGCTCGGTCGCCTGCTCCACCAGGGTCATGACGGCCGTGAAGCCGTACACCTCGTGGGCGGCGCGGACGATCGGCCAGGTCACCTCCCAGTCGAGGTAGTCGACCAGGAGCAGCACGTCGGCCGCCTCCGCCTGCCCGGGCAGCAGCCGTTCCTTGTGCTGGAGCAGGACGACCCGCAGGCCGAGCGCCTTCGCCTTCTCGATGGCCTGCAGACGCCCGCCGATGATCAGGATCGTGTTCACTGTGGTAATTCCTCCGGTCGTCACGGTGTGGCGTGTGTCGTCGGGGCGAGCGGCTCGCCCGCTGTGGCCTTCCGGTCGCCCCGGGCCTCGTCGTAGAGGGCCTCGACGATGATGTCCAGCCCGGTCGTCAGGCTGCTGTCCTGCAGGATCAGTGGCGGCAGGATCTTGATCACTTCGCTGTCCCGACCGCAGGTCTCCACGATCAGCCCGCGCTCGAAGCACCGGCGCGACACCTTCGCGCCGGAGATCCCGGCGGCGCTCACGTCGATGCCCCAGATCAGTCCGAGCCCGCGGACCGTCGTGGCGAACCGCGCGGTCACGTTCCGTTCCAGGTACGCGGCGACCAGTTCGCCCTTGCGGCGCACCTCGGCGCCGAACGCCGGGCCGGCGCCGTCGGACCAGTACGTGCGGAGAGTCTCGGCGGCGGCGACGAACGCGAGCTGGTTGCCGCGGAAGGTGCCGTTGTGCTGGCCCGGCTTCCACACGTCGTACTCGGGCTTCACCAGCAGCAGGGCCATGGGCAGGCCGTATCCGCTGATCGACTTGGAGATCGTGATCAGGTCCGGCCGGATACCGGCCCGTTCGACGCGGAGGGCACCCCCGGGCGATCACCTGCGTACAGGACATCGTCAACCAGCCGTCGTTGCAAGGTGGTTCGAGCCGACCGCGAGGGTCTCGCCGGCCCGATCGCACGGCGCGTCACCATGAGGAAGTGTCAGCAAACGGGTGGGCCTGCGGCGCCAAACCTGGTTACGCCACGATATGCAGTCCGATGGGTGATTATCGGTATTTCGCCACCCAAAGGGCTCACGGCGTAGCTCCAATGCACATTTTCCCGATGGCGCCGAGTCGCATTCCGGTTAACGGTGGATCACGTCGCAACTGCGTCACCTTGAGTCGACAGCCCGTCACTCATCGCAGTCGCGTCGAAAGGAATGTGTTCAGATGCGCTCTGCCCGCACACTGTTCGCTTCGGCCGCGATCACCGCGGTCCTCGCCATCACCACTCCTGCTGCCCATGCCATCACCCTGACCGATGGCTGGGACGGCGGTTCCTCCTCCAGCAGCGACGACCACGGCGACCGCGGCGACGAGCACGGCAAGAAGGGCCACCACGGCGACCGCGACGACGAGCACGGCAAGAAGGGCCACCACGGCGAGAAGGGCGACCGCGAAGACGACCGCGGTGACGAGCACGGCGACCGCGAAGACGACCACGGCGACGAGCACGGCGACCGCGAAGACGACCACGGCAAGAAGGGCCACCACGGCGAGAAGGGCAGCTGGGGCGAGAAGGGCGACCACGGCGAGAAGGGCAGCTGGGGCGAGAAGGGCGACCACGGCGAGAAGGGCAGCTGGGGCGGCAAGGGCGACAAGCCCAGCGGTGGCGTCCGCACCGGTGGCGGCGCCATGGCCATGACGGTGGCCAAGGAGTGGCAGCCCGGCAACGACTCCGGCGACGGCAGCGACGAGGGCGGCGACGAGAGCTCCTGGGGCGACGGCGACTGGACCGACGGCGACAAGGGCGACCACGGCGACGAGGGCGACAAGGGCGACAAGGGCGACGAGGGCGACGAGGGCGACCACGGCGACAAGGGCGACAAGGGCGAGAAGGGCCACCACGGCGAGAAGGGCGGCTGGGGCGAGAAGGGCGACAAGGGCGAAAAGGGCCACCACGGCGAGAAGGGCGGCTGGGGCGAGAAGGGCGACAAGGGCGAAAAGGGCGGCTGGGGCCACGGCAGCAAGGGCGAAAAGGGCGGCTACGGCAGCAAGCCCAGCGGTGGCGTCCACACCGGTGGCGGCGCCATGGCCATGACGGTGGCCAAGGAGTGGCAGCCCGGCAACGACTCCGGCGACGGCGGCGGCAACGAAGGCGGCCAGGGCGGCGACGAAGGCGGCCAGGGCGGCGACGAGGGCGGCTACGGCGGCAGCAAGGGCGAAAAGGGCGGCTACGGCCAAGGCGACAAGCCCCGCGGCGGCGTCCACACCGGAGGCGGCGGGACCGCGGTGACCGGTGGCGGTCTGGCTGCCGGTTCGGCATTGCTCATCGGTGGGCTCGGCGTCGGCGCATACAAGATGCGCCGCCGTCAGGCCACGGGCGGCGCGGTGGCCTGAACGAACTGAACCGCTGATCTCGCGCAGCTGTCGCGGTCGCCGTCCCCCGGGGCGGCGGTCGCGGCGGCTGCGTTTCCCCGGTTCCGCCGGCTGACCGAGCACCAACTGACTGATGCCACACAGAAGAAGGACAGAAGAAAGGCACGCTCCCATGGCCGCCTCGCAGTCGCCCGATTCCACCCCCTCCCGGCCCGGCTCCCCCGCCATCGGCCGCGCCCTGCTCTGGCCCGCAGCAGCGACAGGGCTGGGCCTGCTCCTGATCTACAACTCCCTCGGCGTCTCGGACGACAACAAGCCGTTGACCACCCCCGCGGTGCTCGCACCCGCCGTCCCCGGGCCCGGCGTTCCCGGAGCCCCGGCAGCCGCCCCCTCGGCCCCCGTCACCCCCTCGGCCCCCGTCACCCCCTCGGCCTCCGCTTCCCGCCAGGGGCTGTCCATGCCCCACTCCGAGCCGAAGCGGCTCCGGATCCCGACGATCGCCGTCGACGCCCCCTTCACCCGCCTGTCGATCGGCCCGACCGGACAGCTCAACGCCCCGCCCCCCAACGACAAGAACCTGGTGGGCTGGTTCAAGGACGGCGCGACGCCGGGTGAGCCCGGCGCGTCCATCGTCGCAGGTCACGTCGATACGACGACCGGCCCGGCGGTGTTCCTGCAGCTTCGGTTCCTGAAACCGGGCGCCACGGTCGACATCACGCGGGCGGACGGCAGCGTCGCCTCGTTCAAGGTCGACTCGGTGGAGACCTTCAGCAAGGCGAACTTCCCCGACAAGCGGGTGTACGCCGACACCCCGTCCGCCCAGCTCCGCCTGATCACGTGCGGCGGCAATTACGACAGGAAGGCCAAGGACTACAAGGACAACGTGGTGGTGTTCGCCCATCTCGACAAGGAGACGCGCGCCTGAAACGCGCGGCCTCTCAGCCGGCGTTCTCCGTCCGTTCCAACTCCTTGAAGAAGTGATGGCGGGTGTGGCCGCCCGGGAGCCCACCGCCGCTGCCGGTCTCCAGGTAGCCCTGTCGGCGGTAGAAGCCGGGCGCCTGGAAGGACATCGACGAGACGATCACGGAGGTACAGCCGCGCGCCAGAGCCTCCTCCTCGGCGGCGCGCACCAGTCGGGCGCCCCACCCCTCGTGACGCCGGTCGGCCCGCACCCACACCTCGGAGATCCCGGCGCACCCGCCCCAGGTCCAGCCGACCAGCCCCGCCACCAGGTCACCCACGTCGTCGGTGACCCGCACCGAGAGGCCCCGGTCGTCGTGGGCGCCCGTCGCATGGTTGTTGAAGGCGGTCAGCTCTTCGCTCAGCCGGGCGGAGAGCTCCGTGTCCTCCGTACCGACGCGCAGGTTCACGCCCGCGCTCCGTCCAGTCGTCATGAAGCAGGAGTGTGCCAGCTCCACCGATCCTGCGAAAACGGAATTTCTCCAGATCAGCAAGGCGCCGAAGGCTGCCGCACGCCCGGGGCGGACGCTACAGCCAGCCCTTCTCGCTCGCGACGCGCACCGCTTCCGCCCGGTTGCGTGCCGCCGTCTTCTGGATCGCCGTGGACAGGTAGTTGCGGACCGTGCCCTGCGAGAGATGGAGGGCTGTGGCGATCTCCGCGTTGGTGGAACCGTCGGCCGCCGTGCGCAGCACGTCGCGTTCGCGCTCGGTCAGTGGGCTCGCGCCGTCGGCAAGAGCGGCGGCCGCCAGGGTCGGATCGATGACGCGTTCGCCGGCGAGCACCTTCCGTACCGCTATCGCGAGTTGGGACGCCGGGGCGTCCTTCACCAGGAACGCGTCCGCGCCCGACTCCATCGCCCGGCGCAGGTAGCCGGGGCGGCCGAACGTCGTGACGACGACGACCTTCACGGCCGGGAGCTCCCGGCGCAGCACGCCCGCCGCTTCGATGCCGGTCATGCCCGGCATCTCGATGTCGAGGAGGGCGACATCGACGTCATTCTCGCGGGCCGCCGCGAGGACCTCGTCACCGCGGGCGACCTGAGCCACCACCTCGATGTCGGGTTCCAGGCCGAGCAGCGCCGCGAGGGCCTCGCGCACCATGGACTGGTCCTCGGCAAGGAGGAGTCTGATCATGCTCATTCACCGGATCCTAGAGCGGATCCGAGCGGAACACTCAGGGTGAGGGTGAAGCCTTTGCCGGAAACGGAGCTGGTGGCCCGGGTGGTCAGCGTGCCGTCGACAGTGGCGAGTCGTTCGCTGATGCCGGTGAGGCCGTTGCCCGGCTTCGTTCCGGAGTCGCCCCGGCCGTCGTCCTCCACCGTGAGTTCGAGGACCCGGCCGTCGAGCGTCTGCCGGGGGGTGAGCGTGACCGCGCAGCGGCGGGCGCCGCTGTGGCGTACGACATTGGTGACGGCTTCCCGCAGCGCCCAGGCGAGGACCTCCTCCGGCTTCTCGGGGAGCTCGGCGGGGGCGTCCGCCGGGATGTCGGCGATGATGCCCGCGGCGGCGAGTGCGGTACGGGCCCCGGCCAGTTCGCCGGGGAGGGTGGGACGCCGGTAGCCGGTGACCGCACTGCGGACGTCCACCAGCGCCTGGCGGCTGACCTGTTCGATGTCGGCGACCTGGAGCGCCGCCTGGTCGGGGCGGTCGGGAAGCATCCGCCCCGCCAGCTCGCTCTTGAGCGTGATCAGGGAGAGGGAGTGGCCGAGCAGGTCGTGAAGATCGCGGGCGAGCCGCAGCCGCTCCTCGTTGGCGGCGAGCTGGGCGACGGTGGCGCGGGCCTCGCGCAGCTCGATCGTCGTGCGGATCATCTGCCGTACGCCGGTCATGGCGAACCCGCCGAGCAGAGCGGGGAAGACCAGGGCGGTGATGACATCGCGCGGATGGTCGCTGGTCAGGCCGATGCCGACGAGTACGGCGGTGACGACGGGGATCAGCCAGCCGGCGGTCCGCAGGGGCAGCGTGGCCCCGACGGTGACGGAGACGTACACGAAGAGGACCAGCCACGGGATGCCCAGCGTCAGGGAGAGAACGGCTGCCAGGGCGCCGAGGAAGGCGACCGTCGCCCCGACCCGGCGGCGGTCCAGCGCCTTCGAGGTGTGGCGGAAGACCAGGACCAGGTACGTCCCGACGAAGACCAGCAGGCTGAGGGCGCCCAGCGCGGCGGCCCACGGGGTGTGGTTGCCGTCGATGAGGTCCTTGACCGGGGCGCTCATGAACGCGAGCCAGACGCCGATCCAGAGCAGCTTGACGCCCACCTGACGGCGGTTGGTCGGCGGGCGCCCGATCCCCACGAACGTCTCGTCGCCGTTCACGCCTTCAGGGTGTCCTTCCGGTAGAGCCAGGCCGCGCCGCCCGCGAAGAGAAGGAAGTAGGCGCAGAGGATGGCGACGTCCTTGGCATGCGGCGAGCCGCCCATCTCGACTGCCTGCCCAAGTGCAGCGTACGCGTGTGTGGGCAGCCACTCGGAAATGTTCTGGAGCCACTGCGGGAAGGTCGCGCTCGGCATCCACAGGCCGCCGAGGATCGACAGACCGAAATAGATGATCATGGTGATCGGGCGGACCGCGTCCCCGCTGGCGAGGTAACCGATGGCGACCCCGAGCGCGGCGAAGACCAGCGATCCGGCCCAGATGACCCCGATCAGCGCGAACCACTGCCAGGTCTCCATCCGTACGTGCTTGACGACGGCGGCGACCAGGAACACGACCACGATGCACGGCAGGGTGACCATCGCGGCACTGGCGATCTTCGCCAGGACGTAGCCGCGGCTGGGCAGCGGAGTGAGGCGCAGCTGGCGGACCCAGCCCTTCTCGCGCTCCTTGGCGATGCGCTCGCTGTTACCCATGAGGACGGCGGTCAGCGCGCCGAAGGAGGCCATCGAGACCATGAAGAACGCCTGCATGGTCAGATCGGTGTGCGGGACCTTGTCGGTGGTGTTCCGGGTGCCGGAGATCAGCAGGTAGATGAACGACGGATAGATGATCGAGAAGAACATGAACTTCTTGTTCCGCAGGGTGCGGGTCACTTCGAGTTTGATGAGCGCCCACGAGAAGAAATTCAGCATGCGGTCCTGGCCTCCTCGGCCTCGGTGATGGCGACGAAGGCCTGCTCCAGGCCGAGTCCTGCGACTTCGAGTTCGCGCGGGTAGAGGCCGAGTGCGTAGACCGCGTGGACGGTCGCGTCGGCGTTGTGCGACTGGATACGGACCCGGTTGCCGCTGACGTCGAGCGCGGACAGGAACGGCAGGCCGCGCAGGGCCGATTCATCGACCGCGCCCTCCAGTTCGAACGAGACCCGGCGGGCTCCGGCCTTCGCCTTGATCTCGGCGGCGGTGCCGTCGGTGAGGAGCCGGCCCTTGTGGAGGACGAGCACGCGGTCGGCGATCGCGTCGGCCTCCTCGAGGTAGTGGGTGGCGAACAGGACGGTACGGCCCTGCTCGGCCTGTTCCCGCATGGTGGCCCAGAACGCCTGGCGGGCGGTGACGTCCATGCCGGTGGTCGGCTCGTCGAGGACGATCAGGTCACTGGCCCCGGCGGTGGCGAGCGCGAACCGTACGCGCTGCTCCTGGCCGCCGGAGAGCTTGTTGACCATCCGGTCGGCGATCGACGCGATGCCCGCGCGGGCCAGCACATCGCCGACCGGGTACGACCGCGGGTGCAGATCGCAGACGAGCCGGACGAGCTCCTCGACGGTGACGTCCTCCATCAGGCCGCCGGTCTGCAGCATCGCGCCGACCCGGCCCTTGGCGATCGCCTCCTGCGGGGACGCGCCGAAGAGCCGGACCGTGCCGGAGTCCGCGGTGCGCAGGCCGAGGAGCAGGTCGAGAGTGGAGGACTTGCCGGCGCCGTTGGGCCCCAGGAGCGCCACGGTCTCGCCGGGGTGCAGGTCGAGGGTGAGCCCGTCGACGGCGCGTACGTCTCCGTACGTCTTGCTGACCTGGTCGAAGCTGACCACTGCGGCGTGCGCGGTGGTGGCTTCGGTGGCTGTCGTTGTCATGCGCACAGCCTGGCGGAGCGGGGTGTCCGTCCGGCAGGGTCACGGGTCGTGAATCGGGGATGACAGATGTCATGCCCCACGCATGACGCCGCCCCCCGGGACGGGGGACGGCGTCATGCGGATCCGCGCTTCGGTGGTGCTATCCGTTGCCGTCGAGGGCGATGGTGGCGGTGCGCTCGGCGGGGGTTTTGCCGAGCAGCGCGGTCTGCATGGCGTGTGCCACGTCGTCCGCACTGAGCTGGTGCTTCTTGCCGTCACCCTTGGTGATCATGATGCCGTCGAAGACGCCGTCACAGAGGGTGTCGATCGCGGTCTTGTCGTAGACCTCGACCAGCCGGCCGTTGACCGCCTTCATGGAGAGGATCTGCGGCAGCGACTTTGCCGGTCCGAACTGGATCTGCTTGGACCCCGCCTTGATCGTGATCAGGCCGGACATCGCGGGTTTCGCGAAGTCCTTCATCGCCCGGTCCAGTTCGGCCTGGGCGATGGTGGGCTGGCGGGTGGTGACGGGCAGTTGGACCGTGGCCGGCTTGCCCGTCTGCACCTGGGCGCGGTACGCGTCCCGCACCGAGATCATCGACCTGTTGACGTCCAGCGTCTTGCCCACCTTGCCGGGGACCGCGACGGCCCTGCCCGGCTCGAACTTGATCGTGCCGTCGTTGGCGGAGCCGGACACTCCCGCCAGGTCCGTCAGCGCGACCCCGAGCTTCTCCTCGTCGACCGGGATCACCGGGTCGGCCTTGCGCTCGGCGCCGAAGAGGGAGCCGATCACCGAGACCGGGTTGTAGTCGCTGCCCGCGGCGCCGCGCACGGTCTCCACGCTGTCCAGCGTGAGACCGGCCTTCTCCGGGGCGAGCTTCTCGTTCTTGCCGTCGACGGAGAGCTGGAGAGGGGTCTTGGCGCGCTCGCCGAGAGCCGTGTCCAGCTTGGCGACGGCCTGCTCCTTCGTGCCGCCGCCGATGTCGACGCCGAGGACGGTGGTGCCCTTGGGAACCTCGGAGTGGTTCATCAACAGCCCCGCGCCGTAGGCGACACCGGCCAGGACAACGACGCCCGCGCCGAGCAGGACCGGCTTCGAGCGGCCCTTCTTCTTCGCGGGGGCCGGGGCAGGACGGGCGGGGGAGGGCGTCCGGGCGGCGGAGCCGCCCGGTCCCGCCGGGCCGCGGCCCATCGGGTCGTTCGGGATCCGGGGCGACAGGTCGGCGCGCGGACCGGGACCCCCCGGGCCGCCCGCGTTCGAGAACGGGGACGGGGCGGACGCCGAGCGGTGCTCCGGCGGGACGACAGGGATACCGCTGTTGAGCGTATCCCCCGAGACATGGCCGCCGGGGCCGGGCCGTGCGAACTGCGGTGTGAGGACGGCCGTGTCGTCGGACATCCGCGGGGGTACGCCACCGGGGGCGCCGGGAGCGGACGGTCCGCCGGGACGCGCCTGGCCTGCACCCGGACCTGCCGGGCCGGAACCGGGGCCGGGGCCGTCCGGTCCGCCGAGGCGGGGAGTCAGGGACGAGGTGCCGGTGACCGGGCCGGTCGTCGGGCCGGACGGGCCCGGCGTACGCACGCCGGGATTCGGCGTGGCGCGCGGCCCGCCCGGGACCGCGGAGTCGTCGCCGGGGCGGGGTGCGCCCTGGTCGCCGGTGCGCTGCGGGCCGTCCGAGAAGTTCGGCAGATCGGCGCGCGGCGGGGTGGGAGCACCGGACCCGGCCCCCCCGCCCGCACCGGCGGATCCGGCAGCGGCGGCACTGCCGGCCGGGCCGGCCGCAGCGTCGACCACCGACGTGTTCGTCGGTGCCTTGCGCGGGGCGAACCAGTCGCTGCCGCTCTTCTCCCTGGCCGGCTTCTCGGCGCTCGGCTCCGCGCTCGCGGAGCCATCTCTCACGTCGGTGGCCGGTCCGCCCGACGCACCCGGCCCGCCCGACGCACCGGGCGCACCGCCGGACGCGGGTGCTCCTGGGCGCGGCGTGCTGCCCGTGCGCTCATGCGTGGCGTCCGTGTCGGCGTC
This sequence comes from Streptomyces sp. NPDC048411, assembly GCF_040704695.1. Taxonomy (NCBI): domain Bacteria; kingdom Bacillati; phylum Actinomycetota; class Actinomycetes; order Kitasatosporales; family Streptomycetaceae; genus Streptomyces; species Streptomyces sp. NPDC048411. Next base: position 67,834 of record NZ_JBEZKL010000010.1, on the reverse strand, counting down.
GTTCATCGGCGTACGCATCACGACCGGCGGGATGGGCCGCGAGCCGGGGATGTTGATCCGGATACGCGTCGTCAGCGTCGTTTCGGTCCTCGGCTCTTCGGACTGAGGCTGATCCGCAGGCTCCGGGGTCTCCTCCGGGGCGTCCTGCGAAGGGTGCAGCGACGGATACTGGCGTGATCCGTACGGCGGCGTACCCGAGGGATACGCGGCTCCCCCGCGCCCCTTGGCGCCGGTGGACGAACTGTCAGTTTCACGACTCAAAGCAGGTTCTCCCGATTGGCTCCGCCGCCCGTACTTCCCCCATGCCGCAGGCCAGGGGACGGCTCGGCGCGCGAACCACCATACTGGCCGCCACCGACAGACACCCCGCGACCGGGGGAAACGACGGTGCGCCTCCCGGATGGACAGGGGGCATTACGGGATCGGACGTGGCACATTACTTGCCAGGTCGGCCGTTGTCGGCGCCCTGTTGGGGCGACCGCGACATGGTGGCACACATCACAGCGACGGCCATCCCTCCCAGCATGAAGAGGGTGAGCCCCAGTTCGTCTCCGAAGACGTAGTCGCCCTCCGGCCGTCCGCCGAGCAGAACGATGACCGAAATCAGCCAGCCCGCGGCGGGCGCGAGGGCGCCGATCTGGGTCCCGATGAGCAGTCGGCCCCCGTAGAACAGTCCGGCGCAGGCCACCAGTGCGAGCAGCAAACCGCCCGGGAACCAGGCGGCTTGGACCAACGCTCCCGCGAGCCCGACGAGCGCACCGAGGACCGCGAGGCCCAGATAGGCCCCGATGCGGCCTGGGTTCAGGGGTGCGGCGAGACCGGTGGGCGCGTGCTCCCGCGGCGGGGTGCCGGTGCGGGGCCGGCGCTGCTTGCCGCTGCTCATGACCGTGCTCCCGACTCAGCCCCTGGCACGTCCTCCGCACCCGATGCGCCCGGTACGCCTGCGAAGAGATCGTATTCCCGTGCGCCCGCGGGCGCTCCGGACGGTCCGCGTACCAACTCGTAGTACTCGGTGGTGAACACGGGCTGACCCAGATCGTTCGAGAGGGCGAAGAACGGGCCGTCCACGGCGATCTGGGTGCGGTGTGCCCGCATCGCAGCCGTCTTGGCCCCCGCGTGGGCGGTACCGTCGATCTCCGTGGTGATCCGCATGTCGTTCACCACACCCGGTACGTCGTCGATCGCGGCGATCCCCGGGAAGGCCTCGGGAGCCGTCGAGCGCAGCCGCGCGAAGGCCTGTTCGGCGACGGAGCGCGGCACCCGGTTCCAGTAGATCTTGTCGATGGCGTGCGGGGCGCCGAGTCCGCCGCGGTACGCGGGGTCGGCTGCCAGGTCCGCGGCGCGCATCGCGACGCGGTGCGCCTGGATGTGGTCGGGGTGCCCGTACCCGCCGTCGGGGTCGTACGTGACGAGGACCTGCGGGCGTACCGAGCGGATCACCTCCACGAGGTACCCGGCAGCCTCGTCCACGTCCGTGTTCCAGAAGGCGCCGGGGCGGTGATTCTGCTCGGCACCCATCATTCCGGAGTCGCGGAACCGTCCGGGTCCGCCGAGGAAACGGTGGTCGGTGACCCCGAGCTCCTTCATCGCGGCAGCGAGTTCACCGGTGCGGTGGTCGCCCAGGGTGTCGTCCCGGCCGGCCACGAGATGGGCGAGTTCGGCCGGGATGACCTCGCCCTCCTCGCCGCGCGTGCAGGTCACCAGAGTGACCCGGGCACCCCGGGCCGCGTACAGGGCCATGGTGGCAGCATTGTTGATCGACTCGTCGTCGGGGTGCGCATGCACCAGGAGCAGACGACGGGCGGGAAGGTCCGTCATGGGACCCACCCTACGAGCCGACTGCCCTGCGGGCCGACCACGGAGGGGCCGGAGCCCGTCGTGGCCATGTCTGCCGGGCCCCGCGCGCCCGGCATGATCATGATTCCGAAGGGGCCCCGGATCAGAACCTGATGTCGCCGATCATGCCGGCCACATTCGTGGTCAGCTCCGAGATGGTGGGCGCCATGGACGAACTCGCGAGATAGAAACCGAGCAGCATGCAGACCACCGCATGTCCGCCCTTCAGTCCGGCTTTCCGGATCAGCAGGAAGACGACGATCGCCAGCAGCACCACCGCCGAAATCGAGAGTGCCACGGCGGTTCACCTCCATCAGTACGGTCGGGACGGGCAGCACACATGGAGCCAGCAGGTTCATACCCACCGAGCGCTATGGATCATAACTATCCGTGCCATCGCATTGATCGGGGCACAGCAGCACGAGGGGCGCACGACCGGACGGTCGGGCGCTGTATCCGGTTCCGTGGTTCCCGCTCCGATCAGGCCCTAGGGTTCGGGGGTATGACTTCGCAGAAGCTCTCGTTTCCCCGTCAGCACGCCAGAACACAGCGGTTCACCCTCGGTGCTCCGCGGGCGTTCACCGTCTCACCGGACGGGGAGCGGGTGATCTTCCTGCGGTCGGCCTCCGGCACGGACCGCACCAACCGGCTGTGGGTGCTGGACCTGGCGGACGGTTCCACGCCGAAGGAGCGGCTCGTCGCCGACCCCGAGGCGCTGCTGGGCGGTTCGGCGGAGAAGCTGTCCCCGCAGGAGCGGGCGCGGCGCGAGCGAAGCCGCGAGGGGTCTGCGGGGATCGTCGGCTATGCGGTCGACTCCGCAGCCGAGTTGGCGGCGTTCGCGCTCTCCGGAAAGGTGTACGTCGCCGAGTTGAGGGCCGGGACGGCGCGCGCGCTGCCGGTGCCGGGCCCGGTGCTGGACCCGCGTCCGTCGCCCGACGGGCGCCATGTCGCGTACGTGTCGAAGGGCGCATTGCGCGTCGTCGGGGCGGAGGGTGACGGGGACCGGGCGCTCGCGGAGCCGGAGGACGCACACATCTCGTACGGTCTCGCGGAGTTCATCGCGGCCGAGGAGATGCAGCGCTCGCGCGGCTTCTGGTGGTCGCCGGAGTCGGACCGGCTGCTGGTGGCAAGGGTCGACGACAGTGCGGTGAAGCGGTGGTGGATCGCCGACCCGGCACACCCCGACCGCAAGCCCGCCGAGGTCGCGTACCCGGCGGCGGGGACGCCCAACGCGGAGGTACGGCTTCTGGTGACGGACCTGGACGGGGCCCGTACCGAGGTGGTGTGGGACCGGGCCCGGTATCCGTATCTGGCGCAGGTGCACTGGTCGTCGGACGGCGCCCCGCTGATCCTGGTGCAGGCCCGTGACCAGCGCAGTCAGCTCTTCCTGGCGGTGGACACGGAGAGCGGTGCGACGCGCACGGTTCACGTCGACGAGGACCCGGTGTGGCTGGACCTGTTCCCCGGGGTGCCCGCGTGGGCGCCGGACGGGCGGCTCGTGCGGATCGTGGACGAGGGCGGGGCGCGAGTCCTCGCGGTCGGCGACCGGCCGCTGACCGGGGCGCAGTTGCAGATCCAGGCGGTCCTGGACATCGGTGAGTCGGACGTCCTGGTGTCGGCTTCGGCGGGCGAGGACGCGGCGGAGCCGGAGATCGGGCAGAGCCATGTCTACCGGGTCAATGAGCTGGGCGTGGAGCGGCTCTCCGAGGGGGCGGGGGTGCACTCCGCGGTCCGGGCGGGCGAGGTGACCGTGCTGGTCTCGGCGTCGCCGGAGCGGCCCGGCACGGAGGTGCGGGTGCTCCGGAGCGGCAAGCGGGTCGCGACGGTCGCGAACCACGCGGAGGAGCCGGTTCTGACGGCCCGGGTGCAGTTCGCCGAGGGGGGCGCACGGCGGATTCCGTGCGCCGTGCTGCTCCCCACCGGCTATCAGGAGTCGGACGGTCCGCTTCCGGTCCTGATGGATCCGTACGGTGGACCGCACGGGCGGCGGGTCCTCGCCGCCCATAATCCGCACCTGACGTCGCAGTGGTTCGCCGATCAGGGCTTCGCGGTCGTCGTCGCGGACGGCCGGGGCGCACCGGGGCGCTCACCCGGCTGGGAGAAGGCGGTCAAGAACAATTTCGCCCTCAGCCTCGACGACCAGGTGGACGCGCTGCACGCGCTCGCCGGAAGGTTCCCGCTGGATCTCTCCAGGGTGGCGATCCGCGGCTGGTCGTACGGCGGATACCTGGCGGCCATGGCCGCGCTCCGGCGGCCGGACGTCTTCCATGCGGCAGTGGTGGGTGCGCCGGTGACCGACCTGCGGCTGTACGACACGCACTACACCGAGCGCTATCTCGGCGATCCGGCCGAGCAGCCCGAGGTGTACGCGTACAACTCGCTCCTCACCGACGACGGGCTGTCCGAGGCCGCGGACCAGGTCCGGCCGATGATGATCATCCACGGGCTGGCGGACGACAACGTGGTGGTCGCGCACTCGCTGCGGCTGTCGTCGGCGCTGCTCTCGGCCGGGCGGCCGCATGAGGTGCTGCCGCTGAGCGGGGTCACGCACATGACTCCGCAGGAGCAGGTTGCGGAGAATCTGCTGCTGTTGCAGGTGGACTTCCTGAAGCGGGCACTGGGGCTGGACAGGTAGGCGGGCGCTCCGTCCTCGGTCTCCCCCGCGCTCAAAGGCCCGGGGGAGACTCTCGACGCCTTCCGACGGCCGGGCGGGCCTACCAGCCCGGTGGGGGCTGGGAGGGCGGCGGGGGCGCGCCTCCGGACGAGGGCGCCGGCCCGTCGCCCTTGCCCATGCCGTCGTCGGGTACAGCCGGCTCACCGGACCCGCCCGGCTCCTCCGGCGGCACCAGCTGCTTCTCCTCCGCGAAATGGCACGCCGAATCGTGTGCTGCCGCAGTGTCCGTCAGGCGGAAGGCGGCCGGGACCGCGAGCAGCGGCACCTCCACTGCGCACCGCTTCTGCGCCTTCCAGCAGCGGGTACGGAAACGGCAGCCGGACGGTGGGTTGGCCGGGGACGGCACGTCGCCGTGCAGGATGATCCGCTCGCGGTACTCGCGCGCCATCGGGTCAGGCACCGGCACCGCGGACAGCAGAGCCTGGGTGTACGGGTGCGTGGGGTGATCGTAGATCTGCTCGTCCGTACCGATCTCTGCGAGCCTGCCCAGATACATCACACCCACCCGGTCGGAGATGTGCCGGACGATCGAGAGGTCGTGCGCGATGAAGACGTAACTCAGGTTGAACTCCGCCTGCAGCCGGTCGAGCAGGTTGATGACCTGGGCCTGTACGGAGACGTCGAGGGCCGAGACCGGTTCGTCGGCGACGATGATCTCGGGGTTCAGGGCCAGCCCGCGGGCGATGCCGATGCGCTGGCGCTGGCCGCCGGAGAACTGGTGCGGATAGCGGTTGATGTACTCCGGGTTGAGGCCGACGACATCGAGCAGGTCCTGCACCTTGCGCCGCCGCGCGCCCTTGGGCGCGACCTCGGGGTGGATCTCGTACGGCTCCCCGATGATGTCGCCGACCGTCATCCGCGGGTTGAGCGAGGTGTACGGGTCCTGGAACACCATCTGGATGTTGCGCCGCACGGCCTTCAGCGCACGCCCGGACAGCTTGGTGATGTCCTCGCCCTTGTACTTGATCGCGCCGGACGTCGGCTGTTCCAGATGGACGAGCATCTTGGCGACGGTCGACTTGCCGCAGCCGGACTCCCCCACGATGCCGAGGGTCTCGCCCGCGGCCAGCTCGAACGAGACACCGTCGACCGCCTTGACCGCGCCGACCTGCTTCTTGAACAGGACGCCCTGGGTCAGAGGATAGTGCTTGACGAGGTCGATGACCTCCAGAATGGGTTCGCCGCCCGTGCGAATGCCTCCCTGTTCAGCGCGCATCGAGCGTCTCCCTCCAGAAGTAGCAGGCGCTCTCGCGGTGTTCGGCCACCTCGAACAGCGGCGGCACCTCGCCTCGGCAGATCTCCTGGGCCATCGGGCAGCGCGGGTTGAAGGCGCAGCCGGGCGGGATGCGCAGCAGGTTGGGCGGCAGCCCCTTGATGGCGTACAGCTCCTGGCCCTTCTGGTCCAGCCGCGGAATCGACTGGAGCAGGCCCTTGGTGTACGGGTGGGCGGGCGCCTTGTAGATCTCGTGGACAGGGGCCGACTCGACGATCCGGCCCGCGTACATCACGGCGATGTAGTCGGCGACATCGGCGACCACGCCCAGGTCGTGGGTGATCAGGATGAGGCCCATCTTGAGCTCGCGCTGGAGCTCGGCGAGGAGGTCCATCACCTGGGCCTGGACGGTCACATCGAGGGCGGTGGTGGGTTCGTCCGCGATGATCAGCGACGGTTCCAGCGCCAGCGCCATGGCGATCATGATGCGCTGGCGCATACCGCCGGAGAACTGGTGCGGGTAGTTCCCGGCCCGTTCCTTCGCGGCGGGGATGCGGACCCGGTCCATCAGCTCGATGGCCTTCAGCCTGGCGTCCTTGCGGGACGCCCCGCGGTGCACCACGAACATCTCGCCGAGCTGTTCCCCCACGCTGAGCACCGGGTTGAGGGAGGACAGGGCGTCCTGGAAGATCATGGCCATCTGCTGACCGCGGACCTTCCGGCGCTCCTCCGCCTTCAGTTTCAGCAGATCGCGGCCCTTGAAGACGATCTCGCCACCGCTGATCTTCCCCGGCGGCATGTCGAGGATCCCCATGATCGCCTGCGCGGTGACCGACTTGCCGGAGCCGGACTCGCCAAGCACGGCGAGCGTCTCGCCTTCGGCCACCGAGTAGTTGACCCCGTTGACAGCCTTGGCCACCCCGTCCCGGGTGTGGAACTCCACGTGCAGATCGCGCACTTCGAGCAACATCGCAGCGGGCTCCTCAGCGCAGCTTGGGGTCGAGGGCGTCGCGGACCGCGTCGCCGAGCATGATGAACGCGAGCACGGTGATCGCCAGCGCCCCGGCGGGCCAGAGCAGCATGTGCGGGGCGTTGCGGATGTACGGGGAGGCTGCGGAGATGTCGATGCCCCAGGAGACCGCCGGTGGTTTCAGTCCGACACCGAGGTACGAGAGGGTCGCCTCCAGCGAGATGTACGTACCGAGGGCGATGGTCGCGACGACGATGACCGGGGCGACGGCGTTCGGGGTGATGTGGCGAAGCATCATCCGGCTGTTGGAGGCGCCGAGCGCGCGGGCCGCCTGCACGTAGTCGTTCTGTTTGGCGGTGATGACCGAGCCGCGGGCGATACGGGCGACCTGCGGCCAGCCCAGCAGGACGATGAAGCCGATCACCGGCCAGACGGTGGAGCCGGTCACCACGGAGAGGAAGACCAGACCGCCGAGGACGACCGGGATACCGAAGAAGACGTCGGTGATACGGGAGAGGACCGAGTCCCACCAGCCGCCGAAGAAGCCGGCCAGCCCGCCCAGGATGCCGCCGAGGAGCGAGACCCCGAGGGTGGCGCAGACGCCGACGGTGACCGAGGCCCTGGCTCCGTAGACGGTCCGGGTGTAGACGTCGCAGCCCTGTCCGTCGAAGCCGAACGGATGGCCGGGCTGGGAGCCCTCCTGGGCCTTGCCCAGATCGCAGTTGAGGGGGTCCTGGTCCGCGATCAGCGACGGCCAGATCGAGATGATCACCAGGAAGAGGATGATCAGGGCGGAGATGATGAAGACCGGCTTGCGGCGCAGGTCGCGCCAGGCGTCCGACCAGAGACTGCGCGGCTTCTCCGCGGGTCCGGTCCCCTCGGGGCCGCCCGGGGTCTTCTCCAGCGTCTCCCCTTCCTCGATGGCAAGGCCCATCCCCGCACCCGCTCCTCCCGCGGAAATCGCTTCGTCCGGCGTCTGCTCAGGCATAGCGGATCCTCGGGTCGAGGACGGCGTACAGGAGGTCGACGGCCAGGTTGGCCGCCAGGAAGACGAGGACCAGGATGGTGACGAACCCGACGACGGTCTGGGAGTTCTGGCGCAGGATGCCCTGGTAGAGCTGGTAGCCGACGCCGTGGATGTTGAAGATGCGCTCGGTGACGATCGCCCCTCCCATCAGGGCGCCCACGTCCGTACCGATGAAGGTGACGACGGGGATCAGCGAGTTGCGCAGCAGGTGCCGGACGACGACCCGGCGCCTGGGGAGACCCTTGGCGACGGCGGTACGGACATAGTCGGCGCGGGCATTCTCGGCGATCGAGGTGCGGGTGAGCCGGGTGACGTACGCCAGGGAGACGGAGGCGAGAACGAGTCCGGGGACGAGCAGCTCGTTGACCGGTGCCTCCGGGGAGACGGACGGCTTGATGATGCCCCACTGGACGCCGAGGAGGAGCTGGAGCAGCAGACCGGTGACGAACGTCGGGATGGAGATCACGACGAGGGTCAGGATCAGCACGGTGGTGTCGACGGGCCGGCCGCGCCGCAGGCCGGTGACGACGCCGAGGCTGATGCCGATGACGATCTCGAAGACGATCGCGACGATGGTGAGCCTGAGGGTGATGGGGAAGGCGGTGGCCATCAGCTCGGTGACCTTCTGGCCGTTGAACGCGGTGCCGAAGTCGCCGGTGAAGACATTGCCCATGTAGGTGACGTACTGCTGCCAGACCGGCTTATCGAGGCCGAAGTCCGCGCGGAGTCGGGCGGCGGTCGCAGGATCGCACTGGCGCTCGCCGCAGAGACCCGCAATGGGGTCACCCATCACGTTCACCATGAGGAAGATCAACAGCGTGGTGCCGAAGAAGACCGGGATCATCTGCAGCAGCCGCCGGATCACATAACGTCCCATGAGGGGCTCCGGGGGTCGCGGGGACAGTTGCTCGGGATGGGGAAGCCGGGTGGCTGGTGCGGGGTGTGCACCGGCCACCCGGCTTCCGGGTCCTACTTGACCGTGATCCGCTCGTACACCGGGACGCTGAACTGGTTCAGCGAGACGTTGGTGACCCGGTCCGAGTAGCCGGCGCTGCCGTTCTGGTACCAGAGCGGGATGACGGGCATCTGTTCGGCGAGGACCCTCTCCGCGTCCTGGAACGTGGAGACGGCCTTGGCCTTGTCGGACTCGGCGTTGGCCTTGTCGATCAGGGAGTCGAACTGCTTGCTGCTCCACTTGCCGTCGTTGGACGAGGCGTTCGTGTAATAGGTCGGCTGCAGGAAGTTCTGGATCAGCGGGTAGTCCATCTGCCAGCCCGCACGCCAGGGGCCGGTCAGCTTCTGCTGGGAGACCTGGCTGCGGAAGTCGGCGAAGGTGCCGATTGGGGCGCCGACGCAGGCTTTGTTGTTGCCCAGCGCGTTGTTGATGCTGTTGCAGACGGCGTCGACCCACTCCTTGTGCGAGCCGGTGTCCGCGTTGTACGAGATCTTCAGCTGGCCGCCGGGGATCCCGCCGCCCTCCTGGACCAGCTTCTTGGCGTCCGCCGCGTTGTACTCGCACGGGGCACCGCAGAGCCCCTTCTTGAAGCCGCCCTCCTCGCCGAGGACCGGGGAGGTCCAGTCGGAGGCGGGAGTGCGGGTCTTCTGGAAGATCTGGCTGGTGATCTGGTCCCGGTTGATCGCCCTCGACAGGCCCTGCCGGACCTTGATGCCTCCGGGGGTGTCCCACTTCTTGTCGTAGAAGGGGAAGGCGATCGTCTGGATGATGCCGGCCGGGGCGTTGATGTAGCGGCCGCCGAGGTCCGCCTTGACGTTCTTCAGCTGCGCGGCCGGCACGTCGTCGACGAGGTCGAGATTGCCCGCGACCAGGTCGGTGTAGGCGGTGTTGTTGTCCGTGTAGACCTTGAGGTCGATGCCGCCGTTCTGCGCCTTGTCGTCCCCGGGGTAACCGTCCCACTTGCGCAGGCTCATCGAGGAGCCCTTGGTGTACGTCTCGATGGTGTACGGGCCGTTGCCGACGGGCTTGGACAGCCAGGCGGCGTGGTCGGTGAAGAAGCTCTTCGGCAGGGGCGCGAAGGCCGGGTAGCCGAGGGTGTCCGGCCAGAGCGAGAACTTCTGCGACAGCTTGACGGTGAAGGTCCTGGGGTCGACGACCTTGAGGCCGGAGAGCGTGGCCGCGGAGGACGTGCCGGTGTTCGGGTGGACCTTGTCGTAGCCGTCGATGTAGCCGAAGAAGTAGGCGTTCTTCTGGTTGTTCTTCAGCAGGGCACCGTAGTTCCAGGCGTCCACGAAAGAGTTCGCCGTGATCTTCTCGCCGTTGCTGAAGGTCCAGCCGTCCTTCAATGTGATGGTGAAGTTCTGCGAGTCGGGAGACTCGATCTTTTCGGCCAGCATGTTCGTGGCCGCACCGGTCTTCGGGTCGTATTTCTTCAGCCCCCGGAAGACCATGTCGAGGACTTTGCCGCCCTGCACCTCATTGGTGTTGGCGGGCTCCAGCGGGTTCTGCGGGTCACCCCAGGAGGAGCTCACCATCCCATGGGCGCCGCCACCCCCGCCGCCACCGCCGCCCCCGCCGCAGGCCGTCGCCATCACGGCGACGGCAACCGCGCAGGCGGCCCACTTGGCTTGCGTGGCTCCGCGCATGGAAAGCCTCCTCATCGGTCCTCATTGCACGTAGCGCCAAATATCACCTCATCAAAAGATCAACGCATCAGCACGACAGCCGTCTGTGTTGCCCCGTCACCGGAACGGCCGCAGCAACCCGGTCGAAGTCCGGACCTGGACAGACGCCTGCCCAGGCTGCCCGGAGCGACTGCGCGGGCACACGACAGGGCGCCCGGAACGGTGTTCCGGGCGCCCTGTCGATGTATGCCTGTCGAGGCAGGATCACGCCGCGCCGACGACGTCCTTCTCCTCGGCGAAGTGGCAGGCCGACTCATGCGCGGCCGGGGTGTCCGAGGACTTGAAGCGCTCGGGGATCGCCAGCAGCGGCATCTCCGTGGCGCACTTGTCCTCCGCCTTCCAGCAGCGGGTGCGGAAGCGGCAGCCCGACGGCGGGTTCGCCGGCGACGGGACGTCACCGCTGAGGATGATCCGCTCGCGGCGCTCGCGGGCATCCGGGTCCGGAACCGGGACCGCCGACAGCAGCGCCTGGGTGTAGGGGTGCGTCGGGTGGTCGTAGATCTGCGTGTCCGTACCGATCTCGGCCATCTTGCCGAGGTACATGACGCCGACCCGGTCGGAGATGTGCCGGACGATCGACAGGTCGTGCGCGATGAAGAGGTAGGAGAGGTTGAACTCGTCCTGGAGCTTCTCCATCAGGTTGATGACCTGTGCTTGCACCGACACGTCGAGCGCGGAGACCGGCTCGTCGCAGATGATGATCTCCGGGTTGAGCGCGAGGCCGCGGGCGATGCCGATGCGCTGGCGCTGACCGCCGGAGAACTGGTGCGGGTACCGGTTGATGTACTCCGGGTTGAGACCCACGACGTCCAGGAGGTCCTGCACCTTCCGGCGCCGGTCGCCCTTCGGAGCCACCTCGGGATGGATCTCGAAGGTCTCCCCGATGATGTCGCCGACCGTCATGCGCGGGTTCAGCGAGGTGTACGGGTCCTGGAACACCATCTGGATGTTGCGGCGTACGGCCTTCAACGCGCGGCCGGACAGCTTGGTGATGTCCTGGCCCTTGTAGAAGACCTCACCGGCAGTGGCCCGCTCCAGCGTCATCAGGAGCTTGGCGACGGTGGACTTGCCACAGCCGGACTCGCCCACGATGCCGAGCGTCTCACCCTGATACAGGTCGAACGAGATGCCGTCCACGGCTTTGACCGCGCCGACCTGCTTCTTGAACAGGATGCCCTGGGTCAGCGGGAAGTGCTTGACCAGGTTGCGGACCTGGAGGATCGGTTCGCCCTGCGAGACCGGCGCGTCGATGGCGGCAACCGCCTCCGCCTCGGTGGCGGCGTCGACCGTCTCCACTTCGGTGACGTTCGGGGTGGCGTCCACGGGCTTCTTGTCGATGTCAGCCATGGATCGTCTCCTTCCAGAAGTGGCAGGCGCTGCCGCGGCCGACCAGCTCAGTGCCGTCCTGCTCGGTCACCGGGCTCAGGGCCGGGATGTCCGTACGGCAGATGTCCTGCGCCATCGTGCAGCGCGGGTTGAAGGCACAACCCGAGGGCACGTGCAGCAGGTTGGGCGGCAGGCCCTTGATCGCGAAGAGCTCCTGGCCCTTCTGGTCCAGCCGCGGGATCGACTCCAGCAGACCCTTGGTGTAGGGGTGCGCGGGGCGCTTGTAGATCTCGTGGACCGGGGCGTTCTCGACGATCCGGCCCGCGTACATCACGGCGATCTTGTCCGCGACGTCGGCGACGACACCGAGGTCGTGCGTGATCAGGATGAGACCCATGTTGTACTCGCGCTGGAGCTCCGCCAGGAGGTCCATCACCTGGGCCTGGACGGTCACGTCGAGCGCGGTGGTCGGCTCGTCCGCGATGATCAGGTCCGGCTCCAGGGCCAGCGCCATGGCGATCATGATGCGCTGGCGCATACCGCCGGAGAACTGGTGCGGGTAGTCCGCGACCCGTGCCTTGGCGGCCGGGATCTTGACCTGGTCCATCAGGTCGACGGCCTTGGCCGTCGCGTCCTTCTTGGACAGGCCCTGGTGGACCCGGAACATCTCGCCGAGCTGGTAGCCGACGGTGAGCACCGGGTTCAGCGAGGAAAGCGCGTCCTGGAAGATCATCGCGATCTTCTGGCCGCGGATCTGCCGACGCTCCTCGTAGGACATCTTCAGCATGTCCTGGCCGCGGAACAGGATCTCGCCCTGCGGGATCTTGCCCGGCGGCATGTCGAGGATGCCCATGATGGCCTGCGCCGTCACGGACTTGCCGGAGCCGGACTCACCGAGCACGGCGAGCGTCTCCCCTGCGTTGACGCTGTAGTTCACGCCGTTGACGGCATTGACCACACCTTCGCGGGTGTGGAACTCCACATGCAGGTCACGGACTTCGAGCAGCGGGCCGACGTGGTCGTCACCCGAGCGGGGGGCCGGGACTTCGGCGGTCTTGTCGATGGTAGTCACGTACGCCCTCCTTATCGCGTCTTCGGGTCGAGGGCGTTACGGACGGCTTCGCCGAGCATGATGAACGCCAGAACGGTGATGCTGAGCATGATCGACGGGTACAGCAGGATGTGCTGTGCGACGCGGATCTGGCTGGCGCCACCGGAGATGTCGATGCCCCACGAGATCGTCGGGTCGGCGAGCCCCAGGCCCAGGTAGGACAGAGTGGCCTCGGCCGAGATGTACACACCGAGCGAGATCGTCGCGACGACGATCACCGGGGCCATGGCGTTCGGCAGGATGTGCTTGAACAGGATCCGGGGCGTGCTCGCACCCAGGGCCCTGGCCGCGTGGACGTAGTCCGACTGCTTGATCGTGATCACGGCACCGCGCATGACACGCGCGATCTGTGTCCAGCCGAGGAACGCGAGGGCGAGGATCACGACCCAGACGGTGCGCTCGCTGAACGCCTGCAGGACCACCATGGCGCCGAGCAGGAACGGCAGTCCGAGGAAGACGTTGGTGAAGCCGGACAGGACGGCGTCGATCCAGCCACCGAAGTAGCCGCCCAGCATGCCGATCAGGCCTCCGAACACGGTCACCAGTGCGGTGACGGAGACACCGACAATCACCGAGGCCCGGGTGCCGTAGATGACACGCGCGTAGACACTGCGGCCCTGACCGTCGTAGCCGAGCCACTCGGCCGAACCGACCTTGCCGAGCTCGGGCTTGCTCAGGAAGTGGTGCACCAGGTCGCCCGTGGTCGGCGAGGCATCGGTGAACAGGCCCGGGAACGCCGTCATCACGAGCAGGATCACGATGAGGACGGACGAGACGATGAAATACCAGTTGGAGCGGAGGTCGACCCACGCGTCCCCCCAGAGGCTGCGGGCCTTCTCCGCCTTCACGGCCACCGGCGCCGTGACGGAAGCCTTGGCGTCCTCGGGCGCGGGCGCGGTCTTGGTCACGTCAGGCATAACGGATCCTCGGGTCCAGGACCGCGTACAGCAGGTCGACGATAAGACTCATGAAGAGGTAGACGAGCACCAGGATGGTGACCAGGCCGACCAGGGTGGTGCCCTCGCGTCGGACGATCGACTCGAAGATGGTGCCGCCGATGCCCTTCACGTTGAACAGGCCTTCGGTCACGACCGCGCCGCCCATCAGGGCGCCCAGGTCGGTACCGAGGAAGGTGATGACCGGGATCAGCGAGTTGCGCATCAGGTGCACACCGATGATGCGGCGCTTGGGGAGCCCCTTGGCCACGGCGGTACGCATGTAGTCCGAGCGCAGGTTCTCGGCCATCGTCGTACGGGTCAGTCGCGCCACGTAGGCGAGGGAGAGAGATCCGAGCACGACGGCCGGTGCTATCAGCTCGCTCCACGTCGCGTCGTTCGAGACGTTCGGGGCAATCCAGTCGAGCTGGAACGCGAACACCGTCTTGACGATGAAGCCGAGAACGAAGACCGGGATCGAGATGATCAGCAGGGTGAAGACCAGGATCACGTTGTCCGCGAGGCGGCCGGCGCGCAGCCCGGCGACCATGCCGAGGCCGATGCCGAGCACGATCTCGAGGAGGAACGCCATGGCGGCCAGTCGCAGGGTGACCGGGAACGCGTCACCGAGTACGTCCGTGACCGGGCGACCGCTCGCTATCTGAGTGCCGAAATCACCATGCAGGACGATGCCTGACATGTAATTCCAGTACTGCTGCAGGATCGGTTGGTCCAGCCCCAGTTGGTGCCGTATGGCGGCCACGGTGGCAGGGTCGGCACCCTTGTCCCCGAAGAGTCCCCGCACGGGGTCGCCGGGCAGGGTGTAGACCATCAGGAAGATCAGCAGAGTTGTCCCGATGAAGACCGGGATCATCTGGAGCAGTCGTCGTGCGACATAACGCCCCATCATGCCTCCATGTAAATAGGCAAGCAGCAGCCGACGGGCCCTCCCCCGTCATCGAACCCTCGTAGGGTCATCGATGACGTGGAAGGGCCCCCCGGCCACGGCGTGCAGGATGGTGTGGGACCGATGTCAGTGTCGGTCCCACACCGGCCCGCGGACTACGTCGTCGGTTACTTCTTGACCTGAACTTCAGTCAGGATCGGGTCGCCGTCCTGGGCGTACTGAACGTTCTGGACCTTCTCCGAGTAGCCGGCGTTGACCTTGTAGTACCAGAGCGGGATGGTCGGCATGTAGTTCACCAGGTCCTTCTCGATCTCCTGGTACCCCTTGACCGACTCGTCGAGCGTGGCGGCGGAGTCCGCGGCCTTGATCTTGGCGTCGATGTCCTTGTTCGAGAAGCGGCCGTTGTTGCCGGCCGCGCCCGTACGGAACAGGTCGCTGATGAAGTTCGCGTTCACCGGGTAGTCGAGCACCCAGCCGCTGCGGTAGAACGACTTGACCTGCTTGGCGTCACGGGCGTTCAGGTCGGCCTGGAAGTCGGCCTTCGCGTCGCCGGCGCACGCGACGCCGGTCGCCTGGGTGATGCTGTTGCAGACAGCCTCGACCCATTCCTTGTGGCCGCCGTCGGAGTTGAACTGGATGTAGATCTTGTTACCGGGAACACCGCCGCCCTCCTTGATGAGAGCCTTGGCCTTCGTCGGGTTGTACGTGGTGACGTCACCCGCGGCGTTCGGCTGGTAGCCGAGAACACCCTTGGCGACCCAGCCCGTGGCCGGCTCGCGGGTGCCCTGGAGCACCGTCTTGGTGATGGTGGCGCGGTCGATCGCCATCGACAGGCCCTGGAGGACCTTCGGGTCGGTGCCCTTCCACTGCTTGGTGTACATGGCGACACCGAGCGTCTGGACCGCGGAGTACGCCTTGTCCACCGCGCGGTCACCGAGGTCGGCCCGGTAGACCGGGAGGTCCTTCGGGGCGAGCTGGCGCAGCACGTCGACGTTGCCGGACTTCAGGTCCTCGTAGGCGGTCTCGAGGGTGGTGTAGTTCTTGAAGATCACACCACCGTTCTTCGCCTTGTCGGGGCCCTGGTAGTCGTCGTAGCGGACGACCTTGATCTGCTTCTTGTGGTCCCAGCTGACGAACTTGTAGGCACCGTTGCCGATCGGCTTCTCACCGGCGGCCTTCGGGTCCTTGTAGAAGGACTCGGGCAGGGGCGAGAAGACCGTGTAGCCGAGCTTGTACGCGAAGTACGGCAGCGGGTTGTTGAGCTCGATGGTGAAGGTGCTGTCGTCGACGACCTTCAGACCCGACATGGCGTCGGCCTTCGGCTTGGCCTTCTCGCCGTCGGGGTGGACGTCGGCGAAGCCCTTGATGTCACCGAACCAGGACGCGTTGGTCTGGGCGTTCTTGATGTTCGCGGCCCAGTTCCACGCCTTGACGTAGGACTCGGCGGTGACCGGCGTTCCGTCGTGGAACTTCCAGCCCTTCTTGAGCTTGACCGTCCAGAGCTTGCTGTCCTTGGTGTCGACAGACTCCGCGTTGACCATGATGAGCTTGCCGGCCGGGTCGTAGTCGACCAGCTGCGAGAAGATCGCGTCGGTGACGATGCTGCCGTTCGACTCCATCGTGTTCGCCGGCTGCAGCGGGTTCTGCGGCTCACCGGTCTCGATGGAGAAGATGCCGTTCGGGTTGACAGCACCCTTGGCGTTGTCACCCCCCTTGCCCTTGTCGCTGCCGCCGCCACCACAGGCGGTCGCAGCCAGGGCGATGATGGCCGCTCCCGCGACCCACTTGGCGCTCTTGGCACCACGCATGGGTTTCCTCCTCATGAGTCCACTTTTGACTACAAGAGAGGCACTGTCGTGATACACCGACACCCCTGACGGTGATCGTTTCAGTGCCTCGAGTGTGCTCGTGAGTCGGCACTCCCCACAGTGCGTGACCCATTGACCCGAGCTCAATGGAGCCAACTATTAAGTACGCCCGGGCTGTAAACCACACTTAAAGGGTCTCGGTTTGACAACATCGACCGGGCTCGGTTGACCGAAATCCGGACAAAGTGATCCCAGACAGACACCCGCGAAACGGACCGTTACCACATGTTCCGGAGAGCGACGCCCGATATCCGGACACCCTGGGCAGGAAATGGAGTTGACGAAGAGCCCGGGCCCCACAGTGTCTGTGGGGGCCCGGGCCCGGTGTCAAAAGGTTGTACGAGGTCAGCGCTTGGCGCGCGACGCGGCGCGGCCGCGCTCCTTCTGGTCCAGGACGACCTTGCGGATACGCACGGTCTCCGGGGTCACCTCGATGCACTCGTCCTCGCGGCAGAACTCCAGGGACTGCTCCAGCGACAGCTTCCGGGCCGGCACCACGTTCTCCGTGGTGTCCGCGGAGGCGGCACGCATGTTGGTGAGCTTCTTCTCCTTGGTGATGTTCACGTCCATGTCGTCGGCGCGGGAGTTCTCGCCGATGATCATGCCCTCGTAGACCTCGGTGCCGGCCTCGGTGAAGATGACACCGCGCTCCTGGAGGTTGACCATCGCGAACGGCGTCACGGAACCCGCGCGGTCGGCGACCAGCGAGCCGTTGTGACGGGTGCGCAGCTCGCCGAACCACGGCTCGTGGCCCTCGAAGATGGAGTGCGCGATGCCCGTACCGCGGGTCTGCGTCAGGAACTCCGTACGGAAGCCGATGAGGCCGCGGGACGGGACGATCCACTCCATGCGGACCCAGCCCGAACCATGGTTCGTCATCGTCTCCATGCGGCCCTTGCGGGTCGCCATCAGCTGCGTGATCGCGCCGAGGTGCTCCTCGGGGGAGTCGATCGTCATGCGCTCGATCGGCTCGTGCGTCTTGCCGTCGACCTGCTTGGTGACGACCTCCGGCTTGCCGACCGTGAGCTCGAAGCCCTCACGGCGCATCTGCTCGACGAGAATGGCCAGCGCGAGCTCGCCGCGGCCCTGGACCTCCCAGGCGTCGGGGCGCTCGGTGTCCAGGACGCGGAGCGACACGTTACCGATCAGCTCGCGGTCGAGGCGGTCCTTCACCTGGCGGGCGGTGACCTTGTGGCCCTTGCCGCCCTTGCCGACGAGCGGCGAGGTGTTCGTCCCGATGGTCATCGAGATGGCCGGCTCGTCGACCGTGATCAGCGGCAGCGCGACCGGGTTCTCGGGGTCGGCCAGCGTCTCGCCGATCATGATGTCCGGGATACCGGCGATGGCGCAGATGTCGCCCGGGCCCGCCTTCTCGGCCGGCTGGCGGGTGAGCGCCTCGGTCATCAGCAGCTCGGTGATGCGAACGTTGGACATCGTGCCGTCGCGCTTGATCCAGGTGACGGTCTGCCCCTTGCGCAGCTCGCCCTGCTCGACGCGGCAGAGCGCGATACGACCGAGGAAGTTGTCGGCGTCCAGGTTGGTGACGTGGGCCTGCAGCGGCGCCTCGTCGTCGTACTCCGGAGCCGGGACGTGCGCCAGGATCGTGCTGAAGAACGGCTCCAGGTTCTCGCTGTCCGCCGGGACGGTGCCGTCCTCCGGCTTGGTCAGCGAGGCGACGCCGTCACGGGCGCAGGCGTAGACGATCGGGAACTCGATCTGGTCCTCGTCCGCGTCCAGGTCCAGGAACAGGTCGTACGTCTCGTCGACGACCTCGGCGATCCGCGAGTCCGGACGGTCCGTCTTGTTGATGCAGAGGATGACCGGCATCTTCGCGGCGAGCGCCTTGCGCAGCACGAAGCGGGTCTGCGGGAGCGGGCCCTCGGAGGCATCGACGAGCAGCACGACCGCGTCCACCATCGAGAGACCGCGCTCGACCTCGCCGCCGAAGTCGGCGTGGCCGGGGGTGTCGATGATGTTGATCGTGATCGGTTCCCCGCCGTCCTTGGGGTGATACTTCACCGCCGTGTTCTTGGCGAGGATCGTGATGCCCTTCTCACGCTCCAGGTCGTTCGAGTCCATCATGCGTTCGTCGAGGTTCTCGGCGGCGTGCGCGGCGAAGGCGCCGGCCTGCCTCAGCATGGCGTCGACCAGCGTGGTCTTGCCGTGGTCGACGTGGGCGACGATGGCTACGTTACGGATGTCGTGGC
Organism: Streptomyces sp. NPDC048411; assembly: GCF_040704695.1. Taxonomy (NCBI): domain Bacteria; kingdom Bacillati; phylum Actinomycetota; class Actinomycetes; order Kitasatosporales; family Streptomycetaceae; genus Streptomyces; species Streptomyces sp. NPDC048411. The sequence continues at coordinate 49,120 of NZ_JBEZKL010000010.1, read as the reverse complement.
GCGTGGGCATTGGGTGGCTTGCGCTTCTCTCGGATCGTGGGATCAGGCGTCTCAGTCGGTCTCAAGTCCTCGTACGCCCGCCGGGCGGACACGCCACGGCTAACCCCATGGTACGGGGCTGGCGCCGTAGCGGCTTCCTGGGCAAGGGGTACCGGCCGCTCACAGACGGCGACCGACGCCGCCGGCTGCGCGGGCCGCGGCCGGGCCGTTCTCGCCGAACGCCTCGTCACAGCCGACTGCTCAGGCACCCGAAACAGTTCAGTTCGCCACATGTCCGACGGTCTGCTCGCCCTTCGCTCCCCCGCTGCGCAGGAACGGAAATCGGCCTCGACCAGCCGAAGGGTGCTGTTCGCCACATGCCGACCGTCCGGCCGCGCGTCCGGGGCCCCTGCCCGCCGCCTCCCGGACCGGAGCCGCCTCCCTGCCCTTCGACGCGATGGCAGCCCATCGCCCTCGCGCTTCGTGTTTCCGCCCCCGTCGTCGTGTCTTCCGGTGAATTTCACCGGCGCCACGGACTCCCCGGCCGGGGGCGCCTCGACGCGGCGGTTGAGCGACTTCGGAGGGGAGAAAGGATGCGCAGTGCGGGGGGGTGTCCGCGCATTGATTGCCCGGGTCAACAGGTAGCCACGACCTTGCCCGCCGAGCGCCTCGGCGGGCAAGGGAATTGAGTCACTTCTGAGCTTCCACTGCGGCCCTGACCTGCTACTTCTTACGATTCGCGGGAGATCCTGCCGCTTGCGGCTTCTTGAAACCGATGTCCTGGTAGTGCGGGAGTCCGAAGCCGAAGGCCCCGACATTCGCAAGCTTCTTGCCGGTGGCCACGAGCTGTGGGCGCTGATACAGCGGAATCGATCCTGCAGCCGCCCAGATCCGGGCGTCCGCCTGCTTCATCAGGTCCTCGGCAGCCCCCTCGTCGAGTTCGGAGACCGCCTGGTCGAAGAGCTGGTCGATGTGGTCCGTACCGACGCGGGTGTAGTTCTGCTCGACGAGCAGCGAACCGTCGGTGGCAGGGACCGGCTTGGCGAAGATCGGCCGGTCGTCGGTGGCCGGGTAGGCGGTGGCGGGCCAGGAGTACAGCGCCAGGTCGTAGTCGCCGGAGGCGACATGGTCCTTGAAGTAGCTGGCGTCCGAGACCTTGATGATCTCGGTGCGGATGCCGATCGCATCGAGCATGGCCGAAATCTTTTCCCCCACGGTCCGCAGCGACTCCGAGCCGGGTCCGGACGGCAGGACGAAACGCAAGGTCAGCAACTTACCGTCCTTGCTGAGGGGGCCGCGGACGGAGTCGGCGGCCTTGGCCGGGGCCGCCGGCGCCGCAGTCCCCGTGGGGGCGTAGGCACCGACGGCGCCGCCCGGCCCGCGCTCCTGGGCGGTGACCTTCCCCCGGGTGCCCTCGGCACGGCGGGTATCGGTGACGGTACGGGCGTCGGCGTACGCGTCCGAGAAGGTTCCGGCCTGACGCAGCAGCGCGGCGCTCTGGACGGCGGCGGCCGGAGCGGGGGCGAGGACGCGGCTGACTCCTTCGCCGTCACCCGGCTTGTTGTCGCTGTCGGTCTTCGCGGCCTTCCCTTCCTTCGTGGCCTTGTCCGTCTCTTCCTTCGTGGCCTTGCCCGCCTTCTCCTCAGCCGCCTTGCCCTTGGTCTTCTCGCCCTCGCTGCCCGCCTTCGTGTCGCCGGGCTTCTTCGCCGCGCCGTCCCGGGTCCAGCCGGCGTCCGCCAGCAGCGCCTGCGCCGCCCCGGTGTCCTGGTCGCCGAGCGCCCCACTGCTGTCGTGATAGCCGGGCTGTCCGGCCACTGCCAGGTGGCTGCCGAGCGGGGCAGCGGGCAGGCCGAGCGGACTCAGTACGGCGTCGGCGAGCTCCTGGCGGTTCAGGGCCCGGGCGATCGCGCGGCGCACCCGGTTGTCGGCCAGTGGCCCGGACTCGCCGTTCAGCGCGAGCTGGGTGTAGGCGGGCTCCAGCGACTTGCGGAGAACGTAGGCGCGCAGCCCGTCCTGCTCGGAGGCGTACACCTCGGCGGCTGCCCTGGCCTTCTCCCTGGCCGCCTGGGCGACCGCCGCCGCCTTCTCGTCCGAGCCGTGCGCCACGGCCCAGGAGCGCATCGCCGCGGCCGGGCTGGTCTCCGAGCCAGGGCCGTGGGTGAGCGGTTGCCCGTTGCCGCCCTTGTCCCGTCCCGCCGCCACGATCCTGTGCGCCGCAGCCGCGTCGACATCGGCGACATCGACCTTGCCCTCGACCAGCGCCGCGGTGCGGTCCTGCGGCTTGACCGCACGGAAGACGATCGAATCGAGCTTCGCCTGGCCACCCCACCAGCGCGGGTCGCGGACCAGGGTGATGGCGCCCTTCCCTTTGTCCACGCTGCGCAGCCGAAAGGGTCCGGAGGTGGCCCCCAGAGTGGTCCGCGCTCCGTCGTTGAAGGCGCTCGGGGTGCCGGTCACCTCCTTGGGGTACAGCGGGGAGAAGAGGGAGCGCCAGTCCGCGTACGGCTTGGCGAAGGTGACCCGGACCTCCAGGTCGTTGGCGCCGCGCTCGATCCGTTCGATCCGCTCGTAGCCGGCGTTGCGGGCGGTCCAGAACGCCGAGTCCTTGCCGCTCAGCGCCCGCCACTGGGCGACGAAGTCGGGGGCTCCGATCTCCCGGCCGTCGCTCCAGACCGCCTGCTGGCTGAGCCGGTAGAGCACGACCTGCTTGGGCTCTCGCTCGACAACCTCTGCGGATTTCAGATAGTCCCGGTTCATCTGCGGGGTGCCCTTGGCGTCGAGCGGGAAGAGCGTCGGCAGCAGTGCCCCGGTGATGCGTGTGGTGGTGGCGTCGGCGTCCGCCTGGAAGGCGTTGAAGGTCGCGGGCATCGCGTCGATCGCCCAGTTGACCGTGCCGCCCTCCGCGACCTGGCCGCGGCCCGCGGGGGCTACGTCCTGAGGAACGGCGACGGCGGCGGTGGCCTCCTCGTCCGAGCTGCCGCACCCGGCGAGCGCGGGGATCGTGAGCACACCCGCGACGAGGAGCGCGAGCGGGCGGCGCTTTCGGACCATCTCGCGCGGGACGCCGACGTGGGACATGGCTGATACCTCCGGGGCCGGCCCGGCCCACCCGTACTCGAATGGGCCAGATGATGCGTAATTGGTGGCATTGGCTTTTGATCACACTGGTTCCGCTCATCCAATGAAGGTGCCCATGCGCGCGAGACGGCGCAGACACGGCGCACGGCCCGCGAACCTCACCTGTGCGGCGGAGCACCGGGCAAAGACGGGGCGTCCCGCTCCCTTCCCAAAGGGGATGTGACGCGCGACACTCGCATGCGCATGAGCATTGCCACCCGCTACCGCGGAGGTGAGAGCAAGTCATGTCACTGCAGGACGAGTTGACTGCTGTTCAGCACTGCCTCGACGACCTGGTCCGCACCGTCGGACGACTGGAGCGGAGCCTTGCGCAGCTGCGCACGGCCGACACCGGTCCGCAGCCACCCGGGCCCGCCACCGGCACCCACCCCGTCGACGGCGTCATCACGATCACCGAGGCGCCGTACGACGCCACCCTGTGGACGGACTCGGACGACGAGGGTCTGGGCGTCCGCGGCAGGCACGCCCCCTAGGCGTGTTTCGAAAGTCCCGCCTGCCAGGCGACGCCTGGCCCGCACGCTCCAGACGCCGCCTGGCCCGCCCTACGGGCGGACGACGCTACTTTCGAAACATGCCCTAGGAGAGTTCCTTGGCCACCGGCACAGAACCAGGTACGGAACCATCTCGGCGCAAGGCCCCCGCGCGACACGGCGCACGTACCACCCGGCCGTCCGGCGTGCACGACACCTCGCGGGCCGCCATCGCCGCCCGCCATCTGCGGACCGACCGCTGGTGGCTGGCGCCCGCGGTCACCGCGGGCGGGCTCCTCGCCTTCATCGTCTACTCGACCTGGCGGGCCTTCTCGAACGCCGACTACTACGCCGCCCCCTATGTGTCGCCGTTCTACTCGCCCTGTCTGGCGGAGAACTGCGCCCCCATGCGGCACGGCCCGAACTGGGAAATCTTCGGCAGCTGGTGGGGCCTCTCCCCCGCCCTGCTGATCCTGGTCTTCCCGCTCGGCTTCCGGCTGACCTGCTACTACTACCGCAAGGCCTATTACCGGGGCTTCTGGGCCTCACCCCCGGCCTGCGCGGTCGCCGAGCCGCACACGACGTACACCGGCGAGACCCGCTTCCCGCTGATCATGCAGAACATCCACCGGTACTTCTTCTACGCCGCGATGCCGGTCGCCGGGATCCTCACGTACGACACCGTGCTCTCCTTCCGCGACGAGCACTACGCCTGGGGCCACATGGGCCTCGGCTCCTTGATCTTCCTGATCAACATCACGCTGATCTGGGCGTACACCCTGTCCTGCCACTCCTGCCGGCACATCATCGGCGGCCGGCTGCGGCACTTCTCCAAGCACCCCGTGCGCTATCGGCTGTGGGGCTGGGTGGGCCGGCTGAACGCCCGGCACATGCTCCTCGCCTGGGCCTCCCTGATCAGCGTGGCGCTCGCCGACTTCTACGTGTACCTCATCGCCTCCGGCGCCTTCGACGATCCGAGGTTTTTCTGAATGACTGAGCTCGAACGGCAGAAGTGGGACGTCGTCGTGGTCGGTGCCGGTGGCGCCGGGCTGCGCGCCGCCATCGAGGCGCGGGAGCGCGGGGCCCGTACCGCGGTCATCTGCAAATCGCTCTTCGGCAAGGCACACACGGTCATGGCGGAGGGCGGAATTGCCGCCTCCATGGGCAACGTGAACTCCGGGGACAACTGGCAGGTGCACTTCCGCGACACCATGCGCGGCGGGAAGTTCCTCAACCAGTGGCGGATGGCGGAGCTGCACGCCAAGGAGGCGCCGGACCGGGTCTGGGAGCTGGAGACCTGGGGGGCGCTCTTCGACCGTACGCCGGACGGAAGGATCTCCCAGCGCAACTTCGGCGGCCATGAGTACCCGCGGCTCGCCCACGTCGGGGACCGTACCGGCCTCGAACTGATCCGCACCCTCCAGCAGAAGATCGTCTCGCTGCAACAGGAGGACCACCGCGAGCACGGCGACTACGAAGCCCGGTTGAAGGTCTTCCAGGAGTGCACCGTCACGCGGGTGCTCAAGGACGGCGAGAGGGTCAGCGGGACCTTCTGCTACGAGCGCGAGTCCGGCCGCTTCTTCGTCCTCGAGGCGCCCGCGGTCGTCCTCGCCACCGGCGGCATCGGCAAGTCCTTCAAGGTCACGTCGAACTCCTGGGAGTACACCGGCGACGGCCACGGCCTCGCGCTGCTGGCGGGCGCGCCCCTGCTGAACATGGAGTTCGTACAGTTCCATCCGACCGGCATGGTCTGGCCCCCGTCGGTGAAGGGGATCCTCGTCACCGAGTCGGTGCGCGGCGACGGCGGGGTGCTGCGCAACTCCGAGGGCAAGCGGTTCATGTTCGACTACGTCCCCGATGTGTTCAAGGAGAAGTACGCGCAGTCGGAGGAGGAGGGCGACCGCTGGTACGAGGACCCGGACCACAACCGCCGCCCGCCCGAGCTGCTGCCGCGCGACGAGGTCGCCCGCGCCATCAACTCCGAGGTGAAGGCAGGCCGCGGGTCACCGCACGGTGGCGTCTTCCTGGACGTGTCCACCCGGATGCCGGCCGAGACGATCAGGCGGCGGCTGCCGTCGATGTACCACCAGTTCAAGGAACTGGCGGATGTCGACATCACGGCGGAGGCGATGGAGGTCGGCCCGACCTGCCACTACGTGATGGGCGGAATCGCCGTCGACTCGGACACCGCGGCAACCGTCGCCGTGCCCGGTCTGTTCGCGGCGGGCGAGGTCGCGGGCGGCATGCACGGCTCCAACCGGCTCGGCGGGAACTCCCTCTCCGACCTGCTGGTCTTCGGTCGACGCGCCGGGCTGCACGCCGCCGAGTACGCGAGCGGGATCGGTGACCCGCCGGTGGTGGACGAGGAACAGATCGACGCGGCGGCGGCGGAGGCACTGCGTCCGTTCAGCGCCGGGGAGCCTGACGCCGCCGGGGGGCCCGCGGAGAATCCGTACACCCTCCACCAGGAACTCCAGCAGACGATGAACGACCTGGTCGGCATCATCCGCCGGGCACCCGAGATGGAACAGGCGCTGGAGAACCTCGCCGAACTGCGGATACGGGCGCGCCGCGCCGGGGTCGAGGGCCACCGCCAGTTCAACCCGGGCTGGCACCTCGCCCTGGACCTGCGGAACATGCTGCTGGTCAGCGAGTGCATCGCCCGGGCCGCGCTGGAACGCACGGAGAGCCGCGGCGGTCACACCCGCGAGGACTGTCCGACGATGGAGCGCTCCTGGCGGCCGGTCAATCTGCTCTGCCGGCTGTCCGACGACGGCGCGCTGCCGCTGGGCGGCCGAATCGAACTCGTACGGAAGACGACCGAACCCATCCGACCGGACCTGCTCTCCCTCTTCGACAAGGAGGAGCTGGTCAAGTACCTCGCCGAAGAGGAGCTGTACGAGTGAGCAGCTACGAAGCCCGGTTCAGGGTCTGGCGCGGCGACACCGACGGCGGTGACCTGCAGGACTTCTCGGTCGAGGTGAACGACGGCGAGGTCGTCCTCGACATCATCCACCGGATCCAGTCCGGCCAGGCGGGCGATCTGGCGGTGCGCTGGAACTGCAAGGCGGGCAAGTGCGGGTCGTGCAGCGCGGAGATCAACGGACGGCCACGACTGATGTGCATGACCCGCATGTCGGTGTTCGACCAGGACGAGACGATCACCGTCACTCCGCTGCGGGCGTTCCCGGTGATCCGCGATCTGGTGACGGACGTGACCTTCAACTACACCAAGGCACGGGAAGTGCCCGCCTTCGTACCGCCGGAAGGGGTGAAGGCGGGCGACTACCGGATGCAGCAGGTCGATGTGGAGCGTTCGCAGGAGTTCCGCAAATGCATCGAGTGCTTTCTCTGCCAGGACACCTGCCATGTGGTCCGCGACCACGAGGACAACAAGGCCGCGTTCGCCGGACCGCGCTTCCTGATGCGGGTCGCCGAGCTGGACATGCACCCCTTGGACGCCGCCGCCGAGTCGGGACTCGACCGGAAGGCGACGGCGCAGGAGGAGCACGGGCTGGGCTACTGCAACATCACGAAATGCTGTACGGAGGTCTGCCCCGAGCACATCAAGATCACGGACAACGCGCTGATCCCGCTGAAGGAGCGGGCGGTGGACCGCAAGTACGACCCGCTGGTGTGGCTGGGGAACAGGATCCGTCGGCGGGAGACTCCCTGAGGCCGATTCCCCGCGGATCCAGGTCGAGGCGGGGCGCGCGGCCGCACGCGGCGCGTGTGCGCGGCGGATCCGCCGGGATCCGGAGCAGCGCGACGCCCGGTGCGATGAGGGCGACGGGCACATTGACGGCAAAGACGCCTCGCCGGCCGACGCAAGGTGCGGCGCGAGAAGGCGAAGGAGATGGGCAAGCGGGAGCTCGCCGCATCGTCGTTGGACGCCCGGTTCGAGCGGCTGGACAGCCCGGGCGACAGCGGCGAGGTCGAGGCCCGGCTCGCCGCTCTGAGAACGGCATCATGACCGCCGCACCCGGAGCGGCGGCCGTTCTGACCCCACGTCCCGGTCCCGCGTTCAGAACATGCTGAGCAACTGCTCGACCGTGCGCTCTGCGGCCGGTTCCCCGTCGGGCAGCGGCAGTTCGAACCAGACGGTCTTGCCGCGCGGAGTCCGCCTCGAACCCCAGGCCGCACTCAGCAGTCCGACCAGCTGAAGCCCGCGCCCGCCCTCGTCCGTGTCGCGTGCCCGGCGTCGCCGCGGCTGGACGAGACCTGCGTCCCATACCTCGCACACGAGCGTACGGTCGCGCAGCAGCCTGAGCCGGATCTCGCCCTCGCCGTAGCGCAGAGCGTTGGTGACCAGCTCACTGACGAGCAGTTCGGTGGTGTCCACCAGGTCATCGAGTTCCCAGGCGAGCAGTTGTCGACGGGCCAGTTCGCGGGCTCGGCCGACGGAGCGGGGTTCGCGCGGCAGCCGCCAGTCGCCGACCGCGTCGACCGGCAGCCCCTGGATGCGGGCCATCAGCAGGGCGATGTCGTCCTCACCGTGCCGGGTGTCGAGGGTGCTCAGTACGTGGTCGCAGACGTCCTCGAGCGGGAGCTCGGGTTCGATGAGAGCGTTGCGCAGTGCCTGCAGTCCTTCGTCGAGCGGGTGGTCGCGGGACTCGACGAGACCATCGGTGTAGAGGGCGAGGAGGGCGCCCTCCTTCAGTTCGACCTCGACTTCCTCGAAGGGTTCGCCGCCGACGCCGAGCGGCATCCCGGGCGGGACGTCGAGCAGCAGGGCAGGTTCGCCCGGCTCGACCACAACAGGGGGGAGGTGTCCGGCGTTGGCGAAGGTGCACCGCCGGGTGACCGGGTCATAGACGGCGTAGACACAGGTCGCCAGGTAGACCTCGGAGAGATCTGCATCCCGGGCCTTGTGGGAGGCCCGTGACGGCCACTGGGCGCCGCCGGGGCCGTCGGAGGGGGTGCTGACACCGGGGGTGCCCAGACCGCGGGCGACCTCGTCGAGGGCGGAGAGCACCTCGGCTGGTTCCAGGTCGAGGAGGGCCAGGGTCCTTACTGCGGTGCGCAGTTCGCCCATGGCGACGGCGGCTCGCAGTCCACGGCCCATGACGTCGCCGACCACCAGGGCGGTGCGGTGTCCGGGGAGTTCGATCACGTCGAACCAGTCGCCGCCGACCTCGGTCGCGGTGTTGCCGGGGAGATAACGGCAGGCGATGTCGAGACCGGCGGCCTCGGGATCGCCCGGTGGCAGCAGGCTGCGCTGGAGGATGAGCGCGCGTTCGTGCTCGCGCCGGTAGAGGCGGGCGTTGTCGATACAGACGGCGGCACGGGCGGCGAGCTCGGTGGCGAGGGCCCGGTCGCGTTCGCCGAAGGGTTCGCTGCCCTTGGTACGGGAGAACTGGACAAGGCCGACGACGGTGTCATGAGCGACCATCGGAACGGCAAGGGTGGACTGGACGAAGCCGCGGTCGTCGCCGGGGACGACCTCGATGCGGCCGGTCCGCAGGGCCATGGAACAGGGGGAGTTGAAGGAGTAGCGGTGGACGGCGCCCAAGGCGGGCGGGTCGGTGGCACCGTCGGTCGAGGCGCTGTCCGGGGCGGTGGTCGGCAGGGCATCCGACACGGCGCTGGCGAAGGCGACACGGCGCAGTTCCGCGGATCCGCCGACGGACTCGTGGTGGAGCGAGCCCCAACTGCCGGGCGCTGCCTCGTCGCCGGTGAGCAGCCCCTGGTAGAGGTCGACCGAGGCGAGGTCACAGAAGCCGGGCACAGCGACGCCGAGGAGTTCGCGGGCGGTGGTCTCCAGGTCCAGGGAGTTGCCGATACGGGCGCCGGCCTCGTTGAGCAGGGCAAGGTTGCGGCGGGCGCTGGCGGCCTCGCGGGCGGCGATGTGCCGTCGGGTGACATCGGTGGCCAGTCCGGCTATGCCGATGGCGCGGCCTGATCCGCTGTGCACGCGGTAGAGGTTCATCGACCAGTGGCGCCTCTCGGAGTCGCCCGGTGCGGTGCCGACGAGTTGGAGATCGGTGACGGAGTCCCCGGTCTCCAGAACCCGCCTGAGTGTGGCGGTGAGCCGCTCGGCCTCGGGGCGGGCGAGATAGTCGTCGACCGTGCGGCCGCGGTGGTCGGCGGCCTGGCCGCCGAAGACGGTGGCGAAGCGCTGGTTGGCGCGCACGACCGTGAAGTCTGTGCCGAACAGCACGAAACCGAAGGGAGATTGGCCGAAAATGGCCTGCGATGCCGCAAGGTCCGTCTCGATACGCCGCAGGGCGCGGACGTCCACGACGATACAGAGAGCGGCCGGTGCCCCGCTCTCCGTCTCACTGGGCATGACATAGACCTCGGCGAGACCGTGCACGGCGTCCTCGCCCGGCATCCGGAAGGGGACGAGGCCCGTCCACTCCTTGCCGTCGAGTATCTCGCCGACCCGGCGATGACCGCCGGTGCGCAGCTCCGCGGGCATGAAGGTCTCGACCGGGTCCCTGCCCACCGCCTCGTGCGCGGCAATGCCGAAGAGGCCGGCGGCCCGGCGGCTCCACTGCTCGATCAGCCCGTCGGGGCCGATCGAGAAGGAGGCGACCCTGATGTAGTCATAGATCGAGCCAGGCGGGCTGCTCTGCCACACGACGTCGCCCGCTGTCCCAGGTATTTCGCTCACGCGACCGTCCCCTCCAGCTCACACACCGGACCGGTCCTGCCCCGCAGTATTCAGCACTACGGCGCTTGCCGACACGGCGTTCACGATCACAGCACGGCCACAGTCCCTTCCAGCCAGGTTCTGCCCGCCCTCTGGTGATCGCTGTGCGTCCCACTCCACTCCTAACCAGGGAGGGCCAGCTCGAACCACACTGTCTTGCCACTCTTTCCGCGCCGGGTCCCCCAGCGGCGTGCGGAACAGGCCACCAGCTGCAGTCCTCGGCCACCTTCGTCGTCAGGTGCGGCAGCACGTTCGGTGGGCGGATCCGGAAGCGGATCGGAGACTTCCACAAGCAGTCCGGGGCGGGCGTCCGGAGCTTCGCCATCGAGGCGGGGGCGCACCAGCCGCACCCCGATGGGGCCCGAGGCGTAGCGCAAGGAATTGGTCACCAGCTCGCTGACCAGCAGGACGGTCACATCACCCACGGCCGCGTCGAGCCCCCACCCCCGCAGCGTCTCGTGGACCGCATGCCGAGCAGTACGCACGGCGCCGGGCACTGCCGGAAAGGTCCACTCGGCGCAGTCGCCTTCGGTATCGATCACGCCGATCACTTCCCAAGACCAGCAGCGAGGAACGTCCTGTTTATGGGGGCTAATCAGCACATACCCGATATTTGGGGCGGCCTATCGCCGGAATCGACGCGTAGGGCGTGCGGGCGTACGGCGACGTGCGCGCAAAGGGGCGCGCCCGATCAGCGGCACGCGCCGCCCGGCAGGCTCCGGGTCGGCGCGGAACCAGTCGACGCGGATCCGGTCGGGAGGCGGCGCATGGCTTCGGCAACGGCGGGCCGGTCCTGATCCAGCCAGTCGACCTCGTCGCCCTCGCCGGGCCCGAGCCAGCGCAGCTCGTCGTGGTCCTGGAGCGGCGCCGGCACGCCTGACACCACCCGAGCGGTCCACACCCGGAGTACGTATCCGGGCCCCAGCGGCCACTCGCCGGGTATACGCTCCAGCGGCTCGGTCTCGACGCCGAGTTCCTCGCGGAGTTCACGTACGAGCGCCTGTTCGCCGCTCTCCCCCGGCTCCAGCTTTCCACCGGGCAGCTCCCAGCGGCCGGCCAGCTCGGGCGGGGCACTGCGACGCGCGGCCAGCAGGCGCCCCTGGTCATAGACGGCTCCGGCCACCACCACGCGATCACTCATAGCCCGGAGCGTAGTCCCCGGCTCCACCTCTCACAGGCCCCGCCCCGTCCCCCGTAGTCGGCCGTCGGTCACGGCCGGGCGCTCTGCCCGATGCGCTCCACCCAATAGAGCCGCTCAGGTCCGCGGTTGTCGAGATTGTCGGCGATCTTCTGCGCTTCGACCTGCGTGGCATACCTGCCGACGCGGTACCGATTGCCGTTGTCGTCCTGCCGTATCACCAGCCAAGGGAGCACGGCACCGCCGTCGCTCATCGTGTCCCTCCCGAGCATTGAGCCCCTCCCCTGAACGGCGTGCACGTCTCTAAGGATCCCCAGGAAACCGCAGTACGCATATGCCCGAGCGTACGCCTGACCTTTACGCAACGGATATGTAGTTACACAAAGAGATACCGATCCGGCCAGCGCGAAGGGGCGCACCCACTCAGATGCGCCCCCAGTGCCTCGCGGATCGGTTGTGCCGCTTACGCCTCCGCCACCTCTGCCGGCCCCGGCGCCGCGCACAGCGTCGGCATCGGCATCGGCATCGGCATGAGGACCGGGCCGGCGGTCGGGTCCTTGCGGCAGATATCCCCGCACTCCGCGTCCAGCGAGCAGCACAGCGAACAGTTCGGTCCCGACTGAATGGGGAGTTCGGTGCGCAGCGGAGGGAGTAACCCTCCCGGCTCTCGTCGGCGACGAGTTCGGCAGAGCCGCGTCCGGGAGGCGGCGGGGCGGCGACCGACGTCCCGGCGGCTCCGTCGGATCCCGAGGCCCCGTCGGGCTGCACCTCCGGGACCCCGGCCGCCCTGGAGGGCCGTGTCCGTCATCGGTGACTTCCTGTTCGTCTGCCCGGCGTGCGGAAACGAACGGGAAGACAGGAGCAGGACATGACAAATCGTTACGGTCAGTGATGACCCCTCGACTGCGGGAACCGAGTGGGCGTTAACTCGTCGTCACGGCCCCAGGACGGTCCGTCCGGGTATCGGTCACTCGACAGAAATCCCGGCCGCGAGCCTGCCGGGGCCCGGAAAAGTCCCGCGGGAGCGCTTCGCGAAGAGACCGGCGCCGAGCTCGACCGAGGGCTCGACAGCGGGCCCGCGACGAAGCCCACCAGCGCGCGAACCGCCGCTCACCTGACAGGAAGGTGGTAGGCGATCCGGTAGCGGTCGGCGGGCACCACCACGTCCGCCGTCTCGACCGCCCGCCCCGATGCGTAGTACGTACGCCCGATCACCATCACCACATGCCCCGGCACACCGCCCAGCGCCAGGAGCTCCTCCGCCAGCCCCGGGCGCGCACCCACCTGCTCGACCATGTTGTCCACGACGACATCGATCGCGGCCATCCGCTCGACCACCCCACAGCCGCCCAACGGGCCCTCCTCCGGCAGCATCACCGGCGTGCGCCCCGTGACGGCGAGGGGCTCCCAGGAGGTGGAGAGCATCATCGGCTCCCCCGCTTCCCGGAAGATGTATCTCGTACGCATCACCCGGTCACGCGCCTCGATGCCGAGCCGTTCGGCGATCTCCGGACTCGCTCCTTCCTGCTCGCTGCGGGACTCCCACGTCCCCCGCATCCCGTCCGCCGTCTGTTCCTGGCGGAACGGGCTGGCACCGGCGCCCGGACGGTATCCGGAACGGGCGATGCGACGCGGGACCGGGCGCTCGCGCACATACGTGCCGGAGCCGGAGCGTCCCTCGACCAGCCCTTCGGCCATGAGTACCTTGCGCGCCTCCAGCGCGACCGTGTCGGAGACCCCGTACTCCTCGCGGATACGGGCCTGCGACGGCAGGCGCGTATGCGGCGGCAGCGAACCATTGGCGATCTTCTCTCTCAGATCGCTCGCAACGCGCAGATAGGCGGGCTGCTCACCGAAAGTCACAGGCCTCTCCCAACAGGTTGACAGTCTGCAACAGCCTCGCAACCGTCGGTTGTGAACCGCAAGCACGGGCCAAAGTTTCACCCGAAGTGATGACCAGGGCGTGTGTCGAAAGTAGCGCCGTCCATATCTTTGCCGTTCACCCGCCACACGGCTGACATCCTGGCGGGCATGGCCACGTATCTCTGCCCGCAGGACGGCACCCGCGCCGACACCACATCCCTGACCTGGTGCTGTCCGGTCTGCCGCGGTCCCTGGGACCTCGACTTCGAGCCGGACGCGCCGCTCTCCGTCAACGCGCTTGCCGGGCGCGTCAATTCACTGTGGCGTTACGAAGAGGTGCTCCCCCTCTCCTCGCCCACCACCAGCCTCGGCGAGGGCCGCACACCGCTCGTGCCGCTCACCGGCACGGTCTCCGCCAAGCTCGACTTCCTGATGCCGACGCTCTCCTTCAAGGACCGCGGCGCCGTGATGCTCGCCGAGCTGGCCCACCGCCTCTCCCCCGATCGCGTCGTCGCTGACAGCAGTGGCAACGCGGGAACAGCCGTCGCCGCGTACTGCGCGCGGGCCGGACTGCCCTGCACGGTGTACGTCCCCGAGGGCACGTCCCCCAAGAAGACCGAGCAGATCCGGGCCCACGGCGCCCGCCTGGAGGTCGTCCCCGGCGACCGCGAGGCCACCGCGCAGGCTGCCGGGGCCGCCGCCGACTCCCCGGGCACCTTCTACGCCTCGCACGTCTTCAACCCGTACTTCCTGCACGGCACGAAGACGTACGTGTACGAGATGTGGGAAGACCTCGGCGGCCAACTCCCCGACGCCATCGCCGTACCGGTCGGCAACGGCACGCTGCTGCTCGGCGCGGCGCTGGCCACCGCGGAACTCCTCGCCCAGGGCCTGATCGACGTGCGTCCCGCCCTGATCGGCGTACAGGCCGAGGCCGTGCCGCCGCTGGCCGCCGCGTTCCACCGGGGCGCGGACGGCCTGCCCGGCCATCCCGGCCGGGCCGCCTCCGCCCCCACGCTCGCTGAGGGCATCGCCATCCCCCGCCCGCCGCGCGCCCGCCAGATCCTGGCGGCGGTGCGGGAGTCGGGCGGCACCTTCCTCACCGTGACGGAGAATCAGATCCGTACCGCGCAAAGGGACCTGGCGGCCCGCGGTTTCTACGTCGAGACGACCGGGGTTGCCTGCTGGGCGGCGGTGGGCGACTGGACGGACCGCAGTGTGGTCGTACCCCTCTGCGGCGCTGGACTCAAGACGGGCCTGGCCCCCTGATCAGAGGCCCCCGAAGGCGAGGAAGTGGGCCGGGTCAGTCCGTCCAGTACGTGTCGTGCTTGATGAAGAACTCGGCCCGCTCCTCCTCCGACCATTGCGCGGCCTCCGCCACCTTCTCGAAGTACTCCTCGCGCGGCGCACCCGGTGTGAACAGCAACAGCATCGACGCCGGGGCCTCGGAGTCGTTCCGGAAGGCGTGCAGTCCGCCCTGTGGTACGTAGACGAAGTCGCCCTGCGTCGCGTCGACCCACTGCTCACCGTCGTAGATCCGCACCGTCCCGTCGAGGATGAAGAACGACTCCGAGATGGACCGGTGGAAGTGTGTGGCCGGGCCGCCGGCTCTGGGCGCCATGTCCATCCGGTAGAGCCCGAATTCGCCGTGCGTCGTCTCCGTGGTCGCCAGGTAGTGGGTGCTCCCGCCGCTGCGGGTCAGCAGATTCGCCGCCGTGCTCGCCGGCCGGTACGTGGCGCTGATCTCGCCCTTGCCGTCCGTGTATGTCGGTTCCGGGTACGACATTCCGTTTCTCCTCCGTCGATCGAACTGTCGGCCGTTCACCCCGCGCGTCGCCCGCCCGCCCGCGGCGCCGGCGTCCTTACGTTCGCACAGTGAGCGTCTTGCGCGTCCCTCTCGTCACGGTCCTCCCCGCCGCGGCCGCGGGGGCGCTGATCGCCTCGCCGACGCCCCTGACGTACGCGGCGGCTCCCCCCTCCCGCCACCGCCCCCGCGCCGACGGCTCATGCACTACATGCTCGACTCGGCCGCGGCTGGACCCGCTTCCCCGCACGGACGGTGAGCCGGGCCGCGCCGCTCGCCCTCCCGTACGCGGCACGGCGGGCAGAGTACCGCCGGGCCGATTCTGTGGGCCGTCGGTGGCAATGCGGCCCACGTCCGCTTGTGCCTGCCCTCGGGCTACCACGCCGCGCTGAACAATCACCCTGGTCAGGACGGACGGACGTGTCTCAGCGGACTGAGGGGAACGACCGATGGGCAGAACGGCACCAACAGATCGCAGAGCGCTGCTCACCGGCGGACTTGCGGTCGCCACGGTCGCGCTCGCGGGGTGTTCATCGACGAGCGCCGCCCCGTCGGCTACCAGCGCTTCGCCGGAAGGGCGGCCGACCACGCCTGCAGCGGCGTTCGCGAGACTGATGGACGGCAACAAGCGCTGGGTGAGCGGAGACCTTCGGCATCCCGACCGGGATCCGGACCGGCGCCAGCTCGTGGCCCAGGCGCAGGAACCTTTCGGGGCGATCCTCTCGTGCATCGACTCCCGGGTGCCGCCCGAACTCCTCTTCGATACGGGGCTGGGCGACCTTTACGTGATGCGCACCGGCGGGGAGGCGGTCGGCCCGGTGGTCACGGGTTCCGTGGAGTACGGGCCCATGACGAGTGGCACTCCGCTCATCGTGGTCCTCGGCCATCAGCGTTGCGGCGCCGTCGAGGCGGCGTACAAGTCCATCCGCGACGGCAAACCGCTGCCGGGAAACCTGCAGGCGATCGCCAAGGCTCTGCGGCCGGCCTACGAGCAGGCGGTCCGGAAGGGCGGTGCCGACCCCGTCGAGACCATGGCCCGCGCCCAGGTCGAACTGACCGCGGGGGACCTGCGCTCCAACCAGGACCTGGCCCCACTGGTGAGAAAGGGCGTCCTTGCCGTGGTCGGCGCCTACTACTCGCTCGACACCGGCACGGTGGAAGTCCTGGCGGGAGCGCCTTGAATGGCCGGGCTCAACACAGCCGGCCCTTCCCGCCCGCACACGCGACCGGCAACTCCACGCGCGGCATCGAACCGATCACACGTTGCAGCGGAACATCGGCGTCCGCGTGGCCACAAGCGCCATGACCACCCTTGAGGCCGGCTGCGAGCGCGTCCATCCCGCCCGCATCAAGTGGGTCCTCTCCCGTGTCGACGTTCACGACGTCGCCAAGGAGATCACCGACCAGGCCGCCGTCCTCCTGCGCACCCACCGTCTCCACGGCCACAAGTACGCCATCGACGCCGCCTTCGCTGTCATCGCCCGCACCGCAACCCAGCCGGTCACCGTCGTCACCTCCGGCCCCGAGGACCTGACGCTCCTGTGCGGCCCCGCCATAGAGGTCGTCAAGGTCTGAAACGCCGACCGCAGTCGCGCCAACCAGACTCGTGCCAACGCCGCAGCTCCTCGCGGGGCGAGGACTCCACAGGACAGACACCCGCGCGCAGCCCATGAACAAGCGGGCCGGACACGTTCTTTGATAGATCGTGAGACATCGAAGCGGAACGTCTACTGCGGGTCTCGCCGGGCGTTGTATCCCGGGCCTCGCGGGGAGCGGTCAGGGCCCGGCGGTAATCGCCGACGGAAAGGGGTCAGGAAGTGGGAACGGCTCCGGGGAGGGCGCCGGGGGCAGTTCCCGGCACACTCGCATGAACGGCACGTTGGGGGCGATCGCGTCCCACCGCTCCTTGTCCGGGTTCTCGCCCGCGAGACGGCAGGCACGACGTTCGGGGTCGCGCAGGGCGGCGGTGAGC
The DNA here is from genome assembly GCF_040704695.1 of Streptomyces sp. NPDC048411. Taxonomy (NCBI): domain Bacteria; kingdom Bacillati; phylum Actinomycetota; class Actinomycetes; order Kitasatosporales; family Streptomycetaceae; genus Streptomyces; species Streptomyces sp. NPDC048411. Next base: position 32,101 of record NZ_JBEZKL010000010.1, on the reverse strand, counting down.
GAGGCAGTGTTCCAGACCGTGACGGAATGGGAGTCGTCGTAGGTGGTCAGCGTGCTGCCATCCGCCGAGATGGCGAGTTCGCGCAGCCCGTCGCCCAGATCGAGGCCGCCGATCTGATGCGGCGAGGACGGGTTGGACATGTCCCACAGCAGGACCTGGTTCTTGCTGCCCGCTGCGGCCAGCAGTCGGCCATCGCCGCTCAACGCGTAGGCGTCGCTCATATCGTCCCCGTCGGTGAGTGGCGCCAAGGAGTGGGGGTGCGCCGGTGAGGACACGTCGTAGAGCTGGCCGGGCTGTGCGACACGGCCGACCAGGAGTGTTTTCATGTCCTCGGTGAACCCCTCGGGCCTGCCCATGAAGAAGGTGGAACCCTCGGGGGCGGGCAGAGTGGCCAGCCGCTCGGGTGAGTGAGGATCGGCCGTACTGTAGAGCGACGCGCCTACGGCAAGGAGATTTCCTCGCGGGGCGAAGAGCACGCCGACTGTGAAGCTCTGGTACGGAATCCGTGCCAGACGCACCGGGTGGCCGGGCCGGGAGACGTCCCACAAGACGGTAGGCGGCTTTCGGCCGACCTGCACGGCGAGCTGCCGGTTGTCCGGGGAGAAGGACAGGCTGGGCAGTGAGTCGGGCACGCCGGTCTTCAGCACGTTGTGCTGCCTCGGCTCGGCGGGGTCGGAAACGTCCCAGACTGTCACAGTGCCGTCGTCCGCGGAGAGAGCCAGCCGCTTGCCGTCACGTGAGAACAGCCCTACGGGCGAGAGATGCCTGCTGTCCACCGGAATCACGGCGGCCGTCCGTCCCGCACTACTGCCCGTGAGCGGGATCAGGCTCAGTTCGTGGTCTCCTGTGAGCAGCGCCAGCATGCGCCCGTGGGGATCGAGGGCGTGCGTCGGCACCGGCATCCAGCCGGCCCGGTAGTGGGAGGGCCGCACCGGGGTCACTCGGCGGAGCCGCACCGGTGTCAGCCCCCGATCCGAGACCGCCCAGAAGTACAGCCTGCCGTTCGGCGCCCCGGTGACCACCGTGTGCCCGTCCCGTGAGAACGCGATGCCCTCGACCACATCGCCGGTCAGGACAGCCGAGCGTACCGGCTGTTCGTGATCCGACACGTCCCAGAGCACCGCAGTGCGATCAGTGCTGCCGGTCGCCAGATAGCGACCGTCACGGCTGTACGCGACCGAGGTCAACGGGCCGCCGTGGCCGCTGATGACCGCGGCGCGCCGGGGCCGCGAAGGGTCGGCCAGGTCCCAGAGGCGGGCCTGCGCATCGTTCGAGGCCACGGCGAGCGTTTTCCCGTCAGGGCTGAACGCGGCGGCCCGCGGTGGGCCTCCAGTGCCCGGGAGCGCCGCGAGCCGCCGTGGCTGTGCGGGGTCCGCTACGTTCCACAGCTCCACGAGGCCGTCTTCCCACCCCAGCGCGAGCAGCCGGTCGTCCGGCGAGAACGTCATCGTCTCCGCGCTGCTGGGCCGCAGGGGGAATGTGGTGAGGGTTCGGGCAGGGCGGGAATCCGGGCTCACGGCCCACAACCGCGGTCCCTCTCGCGTGCTGCCCATGGGTGCCGTAACCAGCAGAGTGCCGCTCGTACTGAATCCGGCGTGCTCCAGACCCGGCGCGAGTGACTGGTCGCCCAGCGGCTTGGGACGGGTTCGGTCGGCGAGCGAGAACCGGGCGAGATGACCGTCGGCCCCGGTCAGCATCATGACGGAGTCCCCAGTCCAGGTCGCCACGAACCCGAACGCCCCCTCGCGGGTCGCCACATCGGCCGTCCTGCGCGGCAGCCCCGGCCCGCCGGCGTCGAACAGTTCGGCGTTGCCCTGGCCCCCGCCCACGACAAGTGTCCGGCCGTCAGGGCTGTAGGACAGGGGCGCGCCGCTGGTGATGCGCGTGTCCACGGCGCCGGAGAACTGTGTGCTAGTCAGCACGTCGATCAGCGTGGAGCGCGTGGTCGGGTCGTCAGGGGCCATACGATAGGCCGCCAACGCGACGTACAGCGCCGCCTGCGGGTCCGACGTGAGGTCCGCTCGCGCCGCCTCCTCCAGCTGGCGGATCTGCGCGGCCCGGCTGTTGCGCTGCGCCTCCCGGCTCTTGGCCTGGGCGGCGGCGTTGAGCCGCACGGCGAGCCCACCTGCCACCAGCGCGAGGGCCAGCGCCGTCACGGCCGCGGTCAGCCGCCGCTTGAGCCGCCGGTTGCTGACCCGCTCCCGCTCCCGTTCGGCCCGCTGGGCCGCCTCGCTGGCGACCAGGAACGCGGCGATGTCGGCGGGCAGTCGGCGCTGTGCGGCCCAGTCGAGGCCGGCGGCCAGGTCGGTCCCGTCCAGCAGGTCGCCGGGGAGCCCGCTCGCGGTCCAGCGAGTGCGCTGTTCCTGGGCGCGGCGCAGCCAGTCGTGGAACAGGTGATCCTGAGCGACCCAGTTGCGCAGGTCGGCCCAGTCGCGGATGAGCGCGTCGTGGACCAGCTCGGCGACCGGCTCGCCCGAGGCACCGGCCGGCCCGCCCGGGTCGCGCGCCCTGCCTGTGGTGATGATCCTTTGCCGGATCAGCAGGTCGAGTACACCGTCGATCACCCGGCCGTCCGGTTCGTGCGTGCCGGCCGCCAGATCACGCAGCACCGTCAGGGATACCTGCTGGCGGGCTGCGGGAATGTTGCGGGCGTCGTCCGCGGGCCGTACGAGGGCGGTGAGGATGCGCTGGGCGACCGGTCGCCGGGCCGGATCCAGCTGATGGAGCGCGGTGTTGCACCAGGTGGCGAGGGCGCCGGCGACTTCGCCGAGGCGCTGGTACGCCGTATGGGTCAGATGTCCGTCGTTGTCGTTGTCGTTGTCGTTATCGGGGTCGTCCCACAACTGAGTGAGCGTCAACTCCAAGGGGGCCAGCAGGGTCACCGGCGCAGTCCCGGTGGTGGCGCCCGACGGGTCGGCGGCCAGTACGTCGGTGATGATCCGTTCGGGCAGCCCGTCCTCGAAGCGCGCTCCAGCCTCCTCGGCGGGCCGGGTGATGATGGCGTACAGATCCTGACGGCTCAGCGAGGCGGGCACGTTGAGCAAGCCCGGGCCGACGGCCTCCAGCAGGTCCGGGGCGAGGGCTGCCAGCCGCGAGTAGAAGTCGTCCCGCATGACCAGGACCAGGCTGAGCGCCACCGGTGCGCGGGCCGCCTCCAGCACCTGGTTCAGCACCCCACGCGGGCGGTTCTGGGCGAGCAGTTCCTCGAACTGGTCGATGACGAGGAGCACCCGGTCCCTGCGCGGGTCGGCGGCGAGCCTGCGCCTGGCGGCGCCCGCGATCCCGACGGTCGCGGCCCCGGGCAGACCTGCCTGCTCCAGCGCGCCCGCCAGGTCCTGGCCTGGTCGGGCGACCACCGGCAGCCAGCGGGCACTGCCCGGCAGTCCGCCTTCGGCGAGCTTGGGCAGCACGCCCGCCTGTACCAGTGAGGACTTGCCCGCCCCGGACGGCCCCAGCAACAGCAGGAGGCGCCGCTGCGTGCCGAGTCCGGCCAATCCGGTGAGCACCCTCTCGACCGCGGCCTCGCGCCCGTAGAACCAGCGGGCGTCCTGCGCGGTGAACGGCTGGAGATGCCGGTACGGCGACACGTCCTGTGTGACGAGTGCGGGCCATGCCTTGCGCAGCACGGCAGTGGGCGTGGCATAGGCGATGCCGGTGCCCCGGAGGTGCTCATCGGGTGCGGAGATGGCGGTCACCATGCCGACGACCCGGCCGGTCATCTCGTCGAACACCGGGCCACCGCTGAACCCCGCCGTGAGGTCGTTGGCGCCGGTCAGTTGCAGAAGCGGACCGGCGGCGGTCGTGAGCAGGTCACCGGCCGTGGCGTACCCGAAGTGCCCCGTCGAAGGCGCCTGCCTGGGGAACCCGAAGGCGCGCACCTGGTGGCCCCGACAGCGCTTCGCCGAGCCAAGAGGCAGGGGACCGACACCTGGCGGGGTGCCGTCCAGGCGCAGGACGGCGATGTCCTCCGCTTCCGGCGCCCGCCAGGGTTCGGTGAGGACGGCTCCCGTGAACCGGGGCGAGCGGTCGGCGTTCGGGAACGCGACGCTCACCTGGTCACCCGGGCCCCGGCCGGCGGCACGTACGACATGAGCGCAGGTGACGACCAGGCCGTCGGCGATCAGAAAGCCCGCTCCGGCCACCTCGCCGTCACCACTCAGAATCTGGGCGACCGCGGCGGAAACCCTCGTCTCGGTCATGACCCCGCGGCCCCCGCGGCCTGGCCGTCTTCCGCCTTCCGCCACAACGCCCGCACCTCGAGGTGGCAGTTCGCCTCGGTCTTGGTGATGACGGCCCCGGCCTGCGCGGCCAGATCGACCCCGAACTCGATTTCGAGCTCTTCCGGCCCTGCCTGCCGCAGCTGATCGAGTACGGCCCTGGCGGTGTCCCTCACCGGGATCAGCGCCGACTGGAGACTCGACGGCAGGTCATGGATCGCGTCGGCCACCCGCCCGGCCTTCACCGGCCCGTCGGACACCTCCGGCACGCCCTCGAACAGGATGGAACCGCCGTCCTCCAGCGGTAACCGAGCTAAGCTGCGCATCCACGCCCCCTCGCCCCGCGTTCACCCATCACGATAGATGAACGGCGGCCACGGCTGTCCGGTCAGCGTCGAGTTGGCGCGTAGTGATCGGTCACGCCCGGTGACCAGCACTCCGTCCGTCGCCGACATCGTCGCGGACACCCGTCTGTCCAGGACCCGCCGTGCGGACGGCCACGACGGCATCTCGCCGAGCAGACGGGGTGCATATCGATGCCTGGAACGAAACCCCGGCCGTGGCCGCCGCCGAGGCGTTCGTCAGCGGCGCTGAAGGCCGCCGTGATCTGTCGTACGACGTCGAGCGGCTTCGATTATCCCGACGACGTCCATGCGCCGATGATGGATCAGCAGCACAACTTCCCCTCGTGACGGCCACAATCGCTAGGGTTGTCCCATGACCGCACTGCCCGACTGGATGCGCCCGCCGCGCGCGGAAGGCTGGTTCGCGGAGGACCTGGACCGCCTCCCCGAGGCACCCCGCCACACCGAGCTCATCGACGGAGCCCTCGTCTTCATGATGTCGCCACAGCGGTCCTGGCATGGCCGCCTCGTCACCGCCCTGACCACCACGCTCATGGCGCAGGCGCCGACCGGCTTCGAGGTCGAGCGGGAGATGACGATCCGCCTCGATGCCCGCAACCGCCCCGAGCCGGACCTCTTGCTGACGGACCTGTCCTATGACCCCGACCGCACCTGGTACGCCCCAGAGGACGTGAAGCTCGTCGTGGAGGCCGTATCCCCCGAATCCGCCCACCGCGATCGCACAGTAAAACTTCGCAAGTACGCGGAGGCCGGCATCCCGCACTACTGGTGCATCGAGGACGAGGACGGGGCGCCCGTCGTGCACGTCTACGAGCTCGACGAACCCACCGGCGCCTACGCGCCCGCCGGCATCTTCCGGGGCACCCTCCAGCGCCCGGTGCCGTTCGAGATCAGCCTGGACCTCGACAAGCTCACACCGCCCCGAAGCAGCTGAAAAATCAGCAGCACGTCAGCACGGGAACGCAGAAGGGGTCGGACTCAGCAGAGTCCGACCCCTTCTGACCTGCAGGCTCGACGGATCACCTAGCATGCAGTAACGCTGCGATCACACATTGACGCGGAACTCCACCACAACCTGTTTGACCTGCGGGTATGTGGGCGCGTCCCAGCACCATCCCAGCATGGGATGCTCGACAACGCACAAGAAGATTCGACGCCGAGAACGCTCCAACATCTGCGGGCGCCGATGCACGGACGCTCAAAGTTCTGGCCTGAGTTTCAGCCGCAGCCCCCGAACCACGCCGTTGAGCAGATCCACAACGATCCGGCCGACGACGAGCAGGCCCTGCCCTCACCCGTCGAGGCATGCCCTGGCACGGCATGCACGTTCCCGGCTTCAGTCGGCGGTGCCGGGCTCCACGACCCACTCGGCTTGCAGCCCGCTCACCGAAGCAATCATGTCGAAGTCGCCGTCGTAGTGCAGGACCGTGGCCCGATGCCGCTCGGCGGTTGCCGCGATGAGGACGTCGGCCAGCGACAGCGCCCGGTGAAAGCCAGCGTTTAGGGCCAGGGCCTGGATCTCGAGCGCCCGCTCGAACTCCTCGTCATTGCAGGGCAGGTAGTCGAATCCACGGAGCAGGGTACGCAGTCGCAGCGCCTCGGGCTTTCCGCGCGCCGAGTACAGAACCTCATACTCGGTCGGGGCGCACACCGCTAGGAGCCCATCGCGGTCCAGCGCATCCAGCCGCGCCCGCACTGCCGGTTTGCCCCGGCGGGCCAGCGCTGACTTATCGATGAGGTAGCGCCTCTTCACGCCGCCGAGGCCCCGCCTTCGCGCCTCAGCGAGCCGTCCGGATTCCGCGGCCCCGTCTGCGAGCGGATTTCCGCGAACGCGTCCTCGAACTCACCATCGTCAATGGCATCGAACAGCTCCCGGCGCAGCCGCAGCCTCACCCCCTCCTCCATGGCCGCCCGCACTGCGGCGGCCTTCGTCTTCACCCCGTACACCCGCATCGCCTGCTCGACGATCTCCTCGTCCAGATCGATCACAGTCCTGGCCATCAGTTATCCCTCCACATTCCGACGCCCCAACAATGATATCAATTCAGACTCAGAAATGACATCAGGATACTGAGGTCCCCCGAGGACACCTAAATCAGGGCCAGGGGTACGGCGCCAAAGATCGATCACCAGCCGGAGGTTTCAGCTTCCAGTTCGAACGCCCCACTCGGACCCCGAAGGCGTACGGGTCGTGTCGCTCCGGGTAGAACAGTCCCGTATCCGCCCTCACGGTGCAGCGGGCGTACGTGAAAATCAGAGCGGGGACGTTGTTGCCGGCCTGGGGCAGGCAGGAGGCGGCGGCGGGCACATCCGTTGCTGCGGCAAGTTGCACTCGCGGGGCAGCCCATATCGCCGGGGCCTCAGCGGAGTGAGCGATGAGGGCGCGGAAGATCGCAGCCTGACCGCCCCAGTCCCTAGTGTCCTGCGCCGGAGATCCGTCGGCAGAAGCGGGCGAGGGAGTTGAGGATTTCTTGGGCGGTCTTGGTCCAGATGAACGGCGTGGTGTCCTCCCACAGCGCGTCCATCAACTGGGTGACGTTCACGGCGGTGTTGGGGCGCAGCAGCATCGCCAGCAGGCTGGACCGCTTGGCGGGCCCCAGACCGACGTCCCCGTTCTCCGTGGCCACGGCAACGGAGCCGAGCAGCCGGAACTCTATCTGATACCTCCGCGATCCTCTTCCCCGCGCTCCCTGCTTCACCGGCAGCCGAGGATGCGCGGGGCACGGCGCACGGCGCACACGCCGTGGAGCGGGAAGGTGGCCGGAAAGCGCGCCAGGCTAGGCGGTCGGAGTGGGAGGCCGGGGATGCGACGGTGACCCGTTCCTCCCACCACCGGGGCGGTCGGTGAAACCGGTCACCGTCGGGCGTCACTCGCCCAGGAGCCGGGCGGTACGGGAGTCGAGCTCCTCGCGGACCATACGTGCGTGTTCGGCGCGCGCCTTGTAGCGGGCGTGCCCCAGCCGGGCCTTGTCCTCCTCGGCCCATACCTCGGCCGCGTACCGCCGGACCTCGTGGTCGATGGCGGCGACCTGGCGCTGCACGTCCTGGTCCTCCAGGTGGATGCGCTTGTTGGCCTCGCGCCGCTCGCCGAGCCTGCGGTCGTACTCGGACGGGCCGCTCATCAGCTTGGCGAGCACCGGCATGGCGTCAACCAGGAGCAGCACGGCGTGCAGCAGGAACATCATGAAGAGCGCGAAACCGTCGGACCAGGCCACCGTGGACAGGGCGTCGGCGCGCAGCAGCAGTCCGTCGTGCTGCTGCGACTTCTCCCGCTCGGCGACCTTGGCGTCGATCGCCTTCTTGACGTCCGTGCGGTAGGCGGTGCCGGTGTTGATCAGCTGCTCGGACAGGACGTTGCCCTTGGCGACGAGTTCAGCGCGCTTCACCTCGTACTCGGCGACCTTGCTCGTCTGCTTGTATGCGCTGGTGTCGGCGCGGGCGCGCTCGCAGGTCTCGGTGGTGTCCCAGCCGTTGCCGCGCCAGATCCACCGGTCCTTGGCGCACTCGCGGCGCTCGGTGGCCAGTTTCTTGTCAAGGGTGTCGTTGTAGCTCTTGATCTGCTGGTCGAGGCGGGCGACGGCGGCGGTGTTGTCGGCGATGTCTTCCTTGATCGAGGCCGGCGCGCCCTTCACCGTCAGATGGAAGTCGCCGCACTCCGCGCGGCTCGTCGTGTCCTTGCCGTCGAGGGGGTTGCAGGCGGTGAGACTGCCCCGGAAGTCGGCGAGGTCGCGCTCCCTGGTGACCGCCATCTCCTGGCGTATCTCCCGATCGAAGATCTGGAACAGCAGCGGCTCGGCGATGGTGAGCCCGAGCACCACGGAGAGGAACAGCCGGGGCACCAGCATGCGGACCGCCCGTCCGCCGGTGTAGCCGTGGGTGCTGGAGACCAGCCAGCTGTCCAGGGCCAGCACAATCCACGCCCACACCACGCCGACGACGACCGCCACCGCGACCGGCGTGCCCTCGCGGATCGTGCTGATCGCCATGGCCATGGAGGCCCCGCCGAGCAGCGCGGTGTTGAGGACGATGGCGCCGTACCATGTGTAGCGGGCGCGCTCGGCGCTCTCGCGGTCGAGGATCTCCTCGCGGATGCCGATCAGACGGCGGAAGAGCGCGGCGGTGCCGCGGCCGCCCCGGGGACGGTGGGCGGGCCCGGTCTCGGCGGCCCACGCGTCGTAACTCTCCTCGGGCGGGCGTACGGGGGTGTCAGCGGCCACGCTCCTCCCTCCCCGCTTCACCGAGGTCGTCGTCGGCTATCAGGGGGCGGCGCGTGGGGCGGGCGGCGTCGATGTCGCCGTCGCGGTCCCAGTCGCGGTCGCGGTGGCGATCCCGGTCGCGGTCCCGGTCGGTGTCGCCGTCGCGAGCGGGCCGGTCGGTGCGGTCGTACCCATCGCCGTAGCGGTCACCCCCGTACGGATCGTCACGCCGGCCGTCGCGCGGGGCGTACTCCCGTCCGTACTCCCCCTTCTCGTACGACGCCTCCTCATACGACGCCTCCTCGTCGTATGACCGGCGGCGCTCGTTCGAGCGGTCCGGGGACGACGCGCCGTCGCCCTCCTCCAACTGCGGGGTGTCGGCGGTGCCGGCCACCTGCGCGGCGGCGGGCGGGTCCTGGTCGAGGAGACCCTGCCCGGAGCTGAGGCGCTCGACGAAGGCACGAGCGTCGAGCGGCGCGTTGTCGAGGAGGCCACGGTTGATCATCTGGCGGCCCAGCTCCTGGTTGATGTTGTCGCGCCGGTCGGCCCGGTGACGCCGCTCGGCCCGGTCGGCCAGCACGTCCTCGCGCTGCTCCGCGCGCCGCCGCAGCCGGTCGTCGCGGTCCGCGGCTCGCTGCTCGCGCTGCTCCTCCCGGGCGGCGTCGAGCGCGGCGCGCTGATCCTGGCGGTCGACCTCCCGGTGCCGGTCCTCGCGCTCCAGGCTGTAGCGGAGGTCCTCCCGTTCGGCGTGGCGCCGCCGTTCGGCGTTCTCCCAGTGACGCTCCTCGTCCTCGCGCTGCCGCTCGCGCCGCAGCCGGTCGGTCTCGCGCTGCCGCTCGGCCAGCTCGGAGTACGCGATCTCTCCCCTGCGCTGGGCGAGAATGTCGGTGTTGGCCGGGTCGGTGCCGAAGTCGTCGATGTCCTTGAGCGCCTCGGTGCGCTCGAACTCGTTGTCCTTGCGCTTGAGGTTCTGGGTGTAGTGCTGGTCCTCGGCGTCGGTCCGGTGGGTGTATGCCCGCCTGAGGTCCTCGAGTTCCTGTTGGTGCCGCATCTCGAGCGCCTTGCGCTCGGCGTCCATCCGCTCCCGCTCCTTCTCGCGCTCGTGCTCCATCAGCTCGCGCTCGCGGCGCACCGCCTCCTTCACGCGGTCCTGCTCGCGTTCGCGCCGCTCCTCGTCGGCACGGCGCTGCTGGGCGGCGAACTCCTCCGGGGTGAGCACCGTCAGGTACGGGTCGCCGACGGAGAGTCCGGCGATCCGCGGCGGTTCCATCTCCAGGTACGAGATCAGGCGGGCGGTCAGCCGCCGGGACACCTCCTTGCCCGCTTCGAGCGGCCATTCCTGGGTGACGTCGGTGAGTCCGGGCAGCGCCCGGAGGTAGCCGAGCAGCCGGGACTCCACGTCGGTGACACCCTCGCGGACCACGGCCACGGGGTCGGTGACCGTGCAGTGGAAGGCGACCTGGACGGTGAAGCCGTCGGTCTCGGCGGACGGTACGTCGGTGCCGACGGTGACGGGCACGGCAGTACGGCAGTCGACGACCGTGACCGAGCCGGCGTTCAGGACGGCCTCGTCCTTGGGCCCGCGGACGCCGTGGTCGGTGAGGTATTGGTCGCCGGTGCGGTAGACGAGCACCTGGTGGGCGGCGACGCGGGGCAGCTCGTCGTGAGAGCGGGTCGGCTGGTTCCAGAAGCGGCGACCGGTGCGGGGCGCGGGGGCGAGCACGCGCTCCTCGACCAGGGGATAGGTCCTGCGGATCGTGGTCATCGTGGGTGGCTGTCCTTCACACGGTTCAGGGCGCCGAGCAGGATCGCGACGCAGTCGGGACCCGCGGCGCGAGCGGGACGGGAAACCGCGAGTCGGCCCAACTCGCTTGCCAGCAAGGAGTGTTCGACCTGCGGAAGCGCGGCGGCGAGGGCGTGACCGAGTCGCGCGGCCGCCGCGGTGGGGTCGGAGGTCACGGCGGGCAGGCCACGGGCCGTGACGAGCAGAGCGGACAGGGCGTTCCGGCGCAGCGGCCGGTAGCAGAGGATCGCCGCCCACAGCTCGGCGACGACGTCGGCCTCCTTGGGCCGGTCGGCGACGTATCGTGCGACGGCGGGGCGGCCCGAGAGCCGCTCGGTGGCGGTGAAGACCCAGAGGGTGGTTTCGAGGACGAGCAGGCCGGTCACCGAGTAGGCGGCGGACCGGATGCGCTGTTCCTTCCTGATCCGGTGCGCCAGAGCGTCGAGCACGATGCTGGCGTCCTCCTGGCAGTCGACGAGCGTCAGGAACAGCTGCGCCCACGCCTGCAGCCCGAGTTCGCGTTCCTCCCGCTTGTCGAGCACGCCGCTGCGGAGCACCGCCCAGATCCACTTCACCGCGTCGGTGGGGAAGGTGACGCCGAGCTGGCCGCTGAAGGCGAAGAGCGCGGTGCTTCGCAGGGTGGGGTGGGCGGACTGCGCCCACGTGCGGGCCAGCGTGAGTGCGGCGGCCGCCTGAGTCTCCTCCAGGCACATGTACCACAGCACGTACACCGCGAGGGTCTTCCCGATCTCGCCGCTCTCCCCGCGCGCCCACGGGTCGAGGTAGCTCTGCACGACCTCGTCGAAGGCGATGTGCCCGAGCAGCGTGAGTCCGGAGGCGATGGAGAGCTGGAGGACGGGGTCGGGGTCGGCGTCGACGACCGCCCCCAGCCAGTGGCGGACCGCGTCCCAGTACTCGGTGGGGTGATCACGCCACAGCGCCTGCAGCACCCAGCGGCGCAGCTCGGTGTCGGCGAAGACCATGACCTCACGGGTGGTCGCGCCAAAGGTCTGCACCTCGGTGGTGATCAGGGCGTTGCGGGCGAGTGAGCGGCGCCGGTCCACCGGGCGGGCGCGGCGGCGCTGCTGCGGGTCCTGGCCGTCGGGGGTGGCGGCCTGCCCCGTGGTGTCAGGGGCTGCGCCGTCGGCAGAGGCCGGCGCGGCCTCCGGCGTGAAATAGACGGGTTCGAGGAGCCGCTCGAGGAGATCCTGGAGCGATTCGAAAGCGCGCCGTCCGATGCCTGGAGCGAAGGCGAGGGTGGTGACCTCGGCAATCTCGCGCAGGCTCCGCTCCTCCTCGAGGCCGAACCACTCCTGGACCGCCTGCGGCGCGCTGCCGCTGTGCTCCTTCCACGCCTGGTCGGGGTCGGCGCCCGCCGCGATCCGCTGCGCCGCATCGGCTACGACCGCGATGGGGCAGCGGGGCGGGATGCCGGCCACGGCCCGGTCGACGGTCTCCTGCGCGGTACGGGCCTGGACCAGCCGGGCCCGTACCACCTTGCCCAGGACCGGGGGCCGCCACGGCAGATGACGTACGGCCTCCGGGGGGCGCCCGGCCACCCCGTGCACGGTGGTGATCACCAGATGGGCGCGGTGGCGGCGCAGCTGGTCGCGCACCCGGCGCCAGTCGAAGTCCGAGGACGGACCGGCGGCGCCTCCGGTGGTCCCGGTGCGGTCGAGGACGACATAGCCGACGCCCGCGTCGAAGGTGCGCTCCGCGAGCTGGTCGAGGCCGATGTCGGGCGAGAGCACCACGTAGTCGGCGGAGGGTCCGACGGTCTCCCGGAGCAGGGCGACCGCGCCGGAGCGCTTGCCCGTGCCCTGGGGGCCGGTCAGGACGACGACGCCGGTACGGGACAGCTCGCGGGCCGCGTCGTCGAAGCAGTCGGGGCGGATGTAGGAGCGCAGCAGCGCGTCAATCTCGTCGCCTTCAAGGAGACCAGTGGCGCGGGCCCGCCCGGACCGCTCGGCGGCGGTGGCGATGCCGAAGTGGGCGCGACCGTGGTACTGAGGGCCGTAGAAGTTGTTGTAGACGCGGTAGTCGCCATCGGAGGAATCGGCTCCGGAGTTCGCTCCGGAGGAGGACGGGGACGGGGGCGTGGACGTGGACGGGGTCGCGGGCGACTCGGGGGCGGGGCGGGAATCGGCGGTGCCGTTCGCCTCGTCGGTCAACTGCCGGGGCTCACCGGACACACCGTCTCCTTCCCCACCGCTTCCGTGACTCTCCGTCGGCCAATCCGTGGACCTCACGTGTGCACCCTCGTCTCCCCGTCCGCTCCGCTCACTTGGAGATGCCGAAGACGACGTTCCCGTTGATGACGGTTCCGTACAGGTTGTTGGTGGCGGAGTCGCCTCCGCTCGCAGCGGGCCCGGCGAGCGCTGCGGGCTCACCGGAGCCCGCAGCGGAACCGGAGCCGGAGTCCGCGCCGGAACCGGAGTCGACATCGCCGAGGCCCAGAGCGTGGACGTCGTACCCCGGCACCCACAGCCATGCCCGGCCCCGGTACTCCTTCTTCTCGACGACGACCTCGCGGAACTCCTCCGGCCGGAAGTTGGTGTACCCCTGGGCGACGAGCTCCGTGAAGACCGGCGCGGTCAGCGCGACGGCGAGCGCGGCGTCCGGGGCCTCGGCGAGGGCCCGGTGCAGGGGGTCGCTCTCCAGGATGCGGGAGACCTCGACGGGCCCGGGGCCCACGAAGCCGTTGGGGGCCTCGGAGGCCGGACCGAAGTGCACGGCGGCGCGCAGCGCGAGCCGCGCGCCGGGCACCCGGTCGCGGTTGTGGGCGCGCAGCCCGGCGTCCAGTCGGCGCATAAACGGCTCGACGAGCGCCTGCTCGTCGGAACCGGCCGGGAGCACGGCGAACTCGGAGTCCCCGGCGGCCTGCCGTACCCAGGAGGCGCGGTCGAGCCCGGCCGCCTCGGCCGCCTCGGAGAGAAGCCGGGGCAACACTGTCTGAATCTCGCGCTGTCGCGCGGTGTCCGCGCTGCCGTATCCTCGCGCGTCGACGGCGAGCAGAAGCCGTCTGTCGAACACGCCCATCGCACCTACGGACATCTCGTCCTCCTCGTCCGTCACATCGGGAAGGACAGCATGCCGCACCTCCAACTCACTTGCGAATCAGGAGAGTTACGAGGTGCAAGGCAATGCGGCACGCTGCTCCCGGACCGTTGCCCACCCCCGTGGAGCACCGGTCGCCCTGCCAGTCGTACACCGGAACCGGGCACCCGCACCCCGTGGAAGTACGGGATCTCGCGCAGTCGCCCAATCCCGTAGAAGTGCCTGGTCCGCCCAGCGCGTCGGCGGCTCAATGAAAGTCCATCCGAGCCGCGTTGGAGGTTCCGTGACATCCGCCCCGCCCACCGCACCCACGGCGGCGCCCTCCCCCTCCGAGGGTGCGCTCGTCCCCGCCTCGCACACGATGCTGCCCGTCCTGCAGACGACGCACCAGCACGCCGACGCCAAGGCCGGCATCCTCTCCGCCGTGCAGGCGGCGCTCGTGGGGACGGCGGGCGCGTGGAGCGAGGCGGCGCTCGACGGCTGGCGGCGCGGCGGCCCGCTCGGCTGGATGGCGGGGGGGCTGCTGGTCCTCTTCGCCTGCGGCCTCTTCGGCGGCGCGGCCTCGCTCGCGCTGGCGCTCCGGCCGCGCGTCTGGCGGCCCACCGGCCCCAACGACTACAGCTTCGTCCGGCTGGCCGCCGCCTCGGACCCGTCGCTGCTCACCACTCCCGTACCCACGCCGTCCGACGAGGACGAGCGGCAGCTGCGCGCGATGATCCGCTTCCTCTCCGACGTGGCCCTGCGGAAGTACCGCTGTGTGACGGCCGCCGTGGTGTGCACCGCGGTGATGGGAACCACCGCCGGGCTCTGTCTGCTGCTACGGCCGCTCCTCAGCTGACCCCCGGGGTCGGCGCGGGGCGGGCGGCACCACGGGCTCGGCGAGTTCGGCCACCCGGGCGAGCCGGGCGAGGTCGTGCACGGTGGTCGTCCGGTATCTGGTGCCGAGCAGTCCCTCGTCCCGTAGCTCGCGCAACCCCTTGTGCACGGTGGTCTCTGCGGCGCCGGTGAGCGCGGCGAGTTCGGGCTGGGTGAGCTGGAAGCCGATCACATGACCACCACCCGACTCCGGCCGCCCGTACGCCACGGCGAGCTCCACCAGAAGCCGGGCGAGGCGCACCTTGACCGGATAGCCCCGGAACTCGAGCCGCCGCCGGTTGGCCCAGCGCAGCCGGTCGGCCACGATCCGGGTCAGCGCCATCGCCACCTCGGGCCGCCGCACCATGAGCCCGTGCAGGGCCCCGGGCCCGATCACCCGCGCCCGCAACGGCCCACAGGCCACCACCCCGGCCGACCGCGGCGCGCCGTCGAGCGCGGCCATCTCCCCCACACTGTCACCCCCGACCCGGACGGCGAGCAGCGACTCCTGCCCGTTCTCCACGGTCGCGGTGACCTTGGCGAACCCACTGAGAATCACGTACAGATGCCGATCCGTAGCGCCCTCGGTGAGCAGCACACCCCCGGACCCGAGCGTCAACTCCGACCCCAGCCCCAGAAATTCTGCCCGCGCGGGAGCGGACAACACCCCGAGCAGACTCCGACCCGGCCACCCCCACTCCCCACCCGGCCCCACGCCCACCCCTCCACCTCTCGACACCCACATCCCACGCCCGCCCAGGCTAGGCCCTCCCCCCACGAATGCGCCCACCCGCGCGGAACGGGGTGCCTCTCGACCTCACTCGACAGAATCGAGGCGCCGCTTCCCCTGCCCCACACCGGGAATCTGCCGCAACCGGTAGGACCCGGCGTCGAGTACCTGCCGGACCGACCGCAGCCCGCTTCTCTCTACTTCCCCGAGCCTCAGCCGGCCTTCAGTGACCTCCTTCAGGCGGGCCACGGGGATGGCGTCCAGAGCCTGTTCCGCCGCCGTGTCATGGATCGGCTTCAGAGCCGCCCAAACCGCCTCGACGGCCCGCCCGTGGTCACCGACCACCGCCTGCGCCGCCTCGTACAGCCGCCCTCCCCCTCAGCTCCTTTGGTACACAACTCTCAAGCAGGTCGCCGACGTGGTGTCCATCGCGGTGGTGCGCAAGTACCCCTCGGAGATTTACGACCAGCGGTAGGATCAACACCATGAGCAGTAGCAGGAAGTACTCGATCAGCCTGCCCGAGGACCTCGCCGAGGCCGTACGCGCCCACGTCGGACCCGGCGGTTTCTCCGGCTACGTTGCCGAAGCCCTCGAGCAGCGGGTCGCCATGGACAAGCTCCGGGAGATCGTCGCCGACTTCGAGACCGACAATGACGAGCTCACCCGCGAGGAGGTCGAGGCCGCCCGCGCGCTGCTGCGCCATGACCACCGACAGGTCGGCGGGGCCGCCGCCTGATGCCCGGCACCCTGCTGCTCGACAGCGAAGGCCTCTCGAAGCTCTACCGCAAGGACCGTGCCGTCGTGGCCCTGGTCCAAGCGGCATCAGAAGAGGGCGTCCGCGTGGCCACAAGCGCCATGACCACCCTCGAGGCGGACTATGAGCGCATCCACCCCGCCCGCATCAAGTGGGTCCTCTCCCGCGTCGATGTTCACGACGTCACCAAGGAGATCACCGACCAGGCTGCGACCCTCCTGCGCGCCCAGCATCTCCACGGCCACAAGTACGCCATCGACGCCGCCTTCGCTGCCATCGCCCGCACCGCACCCCAGCCGGTCACCGTCCTCCCCTCCGACCCCGAGGACCTGACGCTCCTGTGTGGCCCTTCCGTAGAGGTCGTCAAGGTCTGAAACGCCGACCGAACACCGAGGGGCCCGCCCCCTTCGAGTTCTGCGGACTGCTGCGGAAAACCAGCGGGCCTGACCCACGTCTTCGCAGGTCAGGCACCCTCTGTGGCGGCGATCAGACGTTGAAGCGGAACTCCCAACGAGGGCCATGCTGCCCAGTGATCCCAAGGGTTCTGCCCCCTCTCAGGCTGCCAAGTCACCACCGAATCACCACCGTTCGGCGAACCGCCGCTCAGGCGGCCTCAGCCAGGGAAACCGGCGAAGTGGGGCGAAGCGCACTCTGGATTACGTCCCGGCATCGGCCCCAAGCCTCGGGGACGATGTGACCGTACGTGTTCGCCGTGACGTTGATCGACTTGTGCCCGAGCCACCGGGAGACCTCCAGGAGGCTGACGCCGTTTGCCAGAGCCGTTGAGGCGAAGAAGTGTCTCAGTGAATGCGGGGTGAACCGTGCCTCACCCTGCCCATCCACCAGGCCGGCCGCCTTGCACGCCTTCTTGAAGTGGTAGCCGTAGGTCGACGCCGTTGGCATCGTGCCCTTCCCCCGCTCACGGGGCGAGAACAGCACTTCCAGGCCGTCTACCTCAATCGTCCCCCACCGCTCCAGGTGAGCATCAATCTCCTCTTCGAGGAAGGGAGCCGTGGGTACGTCCCGGTACTCCTCGGCCGTTCGGTGCTTCAGTGGGACGAGACGGGTCACACAGTCCCCGCGGTTGGCCTTCGCACTGACCTGACGACGGAGCCGCAGGAAGCCGTCCCTACGACAGTCCTTGGAGAAGCCCAGGGCCTCACTGATCCGGAGGCCGGCACCGGCCATCAACCAAATGGTGAGCCGGTACTGAGGCGAGATGGCCTCTGAGAGAGCGTTCACCTCAGCCAGGGTCGGGATCTCGTCCTGGTCCACCGCGGCTGTAGCGGTCTTGAGGGGCGGCACATCATCGCAGGGGTTGAACGCTATGCGCCGTTCCTTCACGGCCGCCGACATCATGGAGCGAAGGACGTTCATGCGGTCGTTAACCGTGGCGGCAGCCAGGCCGCCTTTCACCATCTCGGCCTGGAGCCCCTTCACGTCGGCGGCCGTGAGGCCGGCTATTGTCTTCCGGCACAGGTTCGGGACCAGGTGGTTGGTGATAAACCCCTGATAGTTCCGGCGCGTCGATTCATGAACGATGTGAAGAGAAAGCCACTCCTCAGCCCAGACACGGAGAGAAACCTTCCCTCGGTCCGGGTCCACGTAGATGCCCTGGTTCTTCTCGCTCTCGACCTTGGCGGCGAAACCCTCAGCCTCACGCTTCAGCTTGAAAGAGCGCTCACGCTTTCTGCCCTGCCTACCGCCCGGCTCTCGATATGAAACCGTCCAGGAGTGACCGCACCGTGTCTTCTCGCACGGAAAATCCTTGCTCTGCCGGTCGGTCTTGCACTTCTGGAAGATGCTCGCCACCGCGGCCTTCTCCTCTCCCAAGGAACAACGAAGGAAGATTCCTTCGGAACAGTCGAAATTACTACACCAGGAACCTCAGCCCGCACAACCCGTTTTGTCACTTGATTCTGTGCTGCTCTAGCCAATACTCAACGTCCCGGACGCGAAACCTCAGGTGCCGGCCGACACGATGCACCGGAATACCCCATTCCCGATAGCAGCCCAGGAGAGAGCGCTTAGATATGGCAAGGTACTCTGCCAGCTCTTCCGGAGACATAAGACGGTTCGATCCACCAGCGGACATAGCTTCTCCCTCTCCCTTACTCGACGTGTTGCCATGCTTTGCCAGTCACCGCGTTATGCATCGCGGCCGGTGTCACTCCGAAGCCTTCGGCCAGAGCAGAGGCACCTACCTGAGGATCACCGGGTGAGTAGACACTTCGACAGAACCGAACGATGCCCTCAGTCAGCTTGGAATTTGGATGCTCCTCGCCGCGGGCATACCCCTCCAGATAGAAAGCAGAAACAACCTCAGGAGACACATACTCCAGATTCGTCAGCCGGTTATCGTCATTGTTCTTGTTCAGATGGATCACAAGTGCCTCACCCTCGGGGGGCTCGCCCACAAAGGTCAGCATCACCAGGCGGTGTACGAGGTGCCGCACATACTTGCCGTCTTTCCGCAGTGCGACGCAGCGCATTCCGTTCTTGTGCGCCTGGTCCCGAAGGATCGCCGGCTCTGTGGCGCGGTGAGTTCGGCCGCGAACTTTCCAGGACCGGACACGACCCATGTTTGAAACGTCGTACCAGCCATCAAAGCCAGGAATCTCCTTCCACTCCTCTTCCATCACCGGACCCCCATCTCTCGTTCAACGGCACGGCGCCGATGCCAGGCCTGAGAGCACGGATAGCATCGGACGGAAAAGCCATCAGGCTGGACGATGTTTCGACGGAAGGAACTGATTGGCAGTTCTTCCCCGCAGGCCTGGCAAGACTTTGTTTCAGGCCGTACATCCACGCGAAGGGGACGCCCGTACAGCTCTAGCCAGTGATCGGGGCAGTATCGAGTACCCGCGAGACCAGTGGAGATCCTCAGTAGATCTCTCCAACGTGACTGGCGTACTCATGCCCCACCGGCTTGCTGTAGTGCTGTGCCGGGATGCGATCCTCAGCCCATTCAGAAGCTGCCGGGGCAATAGGGTCCGGGTCCGGCTCGATGAGACCTTCAACCTTCACCATGAAGTCGTAGTATTCGAGCGCCACGGCTGCATCGAACTTCAGTCGACCGTCCTCGGTCAGCTCCCAATACTCCAGGTTCTCGCCCTGGCTATGACCCTGCCGCGGATAGGCATCCATGCTCCCGGCAGAGACACACCAGGTGAAGAGGCTGGCGTGAAGCTCCAGAGTCGCCCTGGCATCCATGACGGCCCTATAAGCCTTCTCCCACTCGTCACGTGCCTTGGCTGCCTTCTCGGCCTCCTTGAGCCCCATGGTCTTCAGTTCACTGAGCAGGGCGTCTGAATACGTCTGCTTAGCCTGCTCGACCAGAACCTTCAGAGCCTCCACCATCCGAATGTATTCATCCATCTTGGCCTTGGCCGGGGCCAGGAACTTCTCCTTATCAGGGAGCGGCTTGCCAGCCCCTACGGCGGCAATCTCGGCTTCCTTAAGTTCCCTCTCAGCCTCTTCCAGGGCGATAGAGCTATGCACGGGCTTGGGGGCCCACATCTCTCTTACGTCCATGGTGCGGTATCGAGAATTCTCCTGAACGTACTTCTCGTGAGACTCCTGGGCGTCCTGATACGCCTTCCTGAGGTTCTTGACCTTAGGGCTGAGAGGGAGATCGGCCGGGGGCTCGGTCTCAAAGTTAGCGCTATAAGGCTTAGGCATGGCGGTGCTCCTTGTCAGTGTCAATCATCGAGTCAATGGTCTTGGCGACGTTCTGCCGTTCTGAGTCGTCCTCAATCAGAGTCAGCATCAGTAGGTCTCCTCGGCGAGGCCAAGAGCCTTGGCCATGAGTTCGACATTGGCAGCCGGGGGAATCCTGGTCTCCTGCTCGTAGCTCTCGATCGAGCGGACGCTTACTCCACACTCCTTGGACAGCCGAACACGAGACCATCCCTGAGCGTTCCGGACCTCCTTGAAGCGAACGGCGTCGTACTGCACCTGCATCTTCTTCCTCCGTGTTGGTGGGAGCGGTGTGTGTCTAAGTTCAAAAAGATAAAGGCCCCTCGGAAGGGGGCAACTCTGACTGAGAATGACGACTCAACAAGAGAGGTATTTTCTCCCTCTCTCACTAAGGATGTCGGAGTCAAAGTCCTTGTTCTGGGACACCACCACTGGAGATTGAGACGGAGGTCACAGAGGATCGGAGGACAGAAGCTCCGCGGAGGTACAAGAAGTTCTGCACGGCCTTCTGCGATCCCAGGAGAGCCTTCCTGGTCTCCCAGTGCCAACAGCCCTCCATAGACACCCAGAAGGGCATATAGCGGCTATAGACATCGTGCGGCTGAGCGATCTACCTTGGAAGCAGAGCTGAAACACAGCAAGCCACCAGGGCCCTACCACGAAGGCCGCAAGAGGACGTTTCCCGGTTCCCTGAACCGGCAGGGACCGTAAGGCCGTTCACTCTTTGCCCTGTGGTGCCCCGAGGCATGCCGTGCAATAGCTCAACGCACATACGTCGTAGGCCCCCAGGTCTCAACTTGGGGGCTTTTTCATATCTCTGGGAGGGGACCATTCAGGCCGTCAAGGAAGTTGAGTTGATCTGTTGGTGCGGCGAGCCGTTCACGTTCTACCGACCCAAGGGGGTGAGGGGCCGGAACCCTGCGACCAATCCGGATCACCCGGAGTGCACCAAGAAGAGGCAGAACCAGAACCGAGCCCGGTCAAGGGCAAGGGCCAGGGACGGGGAGGAATCTTTTCGTTGGCACATTCCGGTGCCGACGGAAGCCAAGGACCTGACAGTTGAGGAGCTGGCAGAGCGGGCCGACTCACTCAAGCGGCCTTGGTGGCTGACTGGCGTTCAGGACCTTCCGGCCGGAGGCTGGGGCTTCGATCAAAGCCGACCGGAACCCCTCTCCGCGGAGATCCAGTACCTCACCCCGGAGGAAGAGCGAGAGGCCCGGAGGTGGCTGTCTGAGCACCGTGCAGGGGTGCTCTCGGGTTGCGACGTGGGCCGGACCTCAGAGCGGGTCCTGGACGTCATTGGAGGAGTCGAGCCCTGGAACACGGTACGGACGCACCGGGACGTGCCCACGTGCTACAGGAACGAACTGGCACCGATGGAACCGTTCGTCATGGATCTGTAAGGCTGGCCAGAGGTCTGGCGTCCGTTTTTTAATAAGGGTGGAGAGACGTTCTCTCTGGAGTCATGGGCACTCGGTCGGTGCCCCTCTGACGTGGACGAGAGTCCAGGCCCACTCTCAAGACCAAGGCAAGTAGCCACGATGCCTAAACGGAGACTCTGCGGACACCTCAGGTGAGAGTCAGATACTCACTAGGGAACGAAGAGTGTGGGTCTCCTACCTCCAAACAATAGTACGGGGGTAGGGGACCCATATTCTCTTTCGTTTCCTTGGTGAGATGTTCTAGTTACTACTTATTACTCCAGCCATAGATCGCGATCTTGCCGATGGGGGCCGGTGGAAAGACGGCTGCGACCACCCCTGATCACCATGCACTGCGAACAATAAAGAGTATCGCCTCATCACGCATGCGTTCGGACGATCCACACGAGACGCAGTTGACCATGTTCATTCCCATTTATAGCCCGTTGCCTTCTCGTAACTTTCTCTTATCCTTCCTAGCCTCTGTTCATCTTCTTCGTCTCGGACGTCGTCCTCCTGTCGGGTCAAGAGGTACAAAGCATCCTCCCAAGGCAGGTTGTTGAACCAATCCGCTCCTTCCTTGCTCCATCCTTCGTCGCCATCACGTTTGTTGGGCTCTCCCATGCTTCTGAACTTGATGAACAGGCCGGTCGCGACGATGGCCACGGCGCCGATGATGACCTTTTTGTTCTTCTTGAACAGGCTCTTCACGGCCTCGGCGACGGAGGTGGTCTCGCCGTCCTCCGAGGCGTCCTGCTTGGTCATGGCGATACCTTTCCGGTCCAGAGTTGGTTTGTTGCGGATCGAAACGATTACTGGTCAGTAGAGCCGGTTGTAATGACGTCAGATCCACGCGTCAAGAGTAGTGGTCGTCGGATCAGGTCGGCTATAGGTTCATCGTCGGAGGCGAGATCGCGCAGGAGCGGGCGGTAGAGCGACAGTTCGTCGAACAGGTTTGTCATGCGGCGATCTGGGTTTCGTCGCCGTCGTGTGCCTGTGCGAACGCTCACGCTTCACCGGCTTCATGACTTCCGCTCCACCAAGGCAGGGGCGGTTTATTTCCTTCACTCTTCAAGGTAGGGCCAGGGCACATCCAAGGGAACACAACCCCAGCAAAACCGCAGGTCAGGGCACTTCCGGGGCCCTGGGCGCCCAGGATCGACTGCCGGCCAGGGCATTTCCGCAGGAAATGATGGACTCCCGAATAATTTGAAACCCGTACACGATCGAAGGAAGATACCCCCGGTGGGTCGTGTTTTATTGAAACAAGATATTACCCCCACTGCCGCATGTGGCAACTGAAGGAATTAATAGCCAGAATAGTTAATTCCTTTCTCTGCCGCTAAGGTGCCGTGTTCGTGTTTACGCAGGCTACGCTGCGATGGGAACGCGCTGACGTTCGGGAGTGGGCCCCCTCCGGGGCGGGAGGAATTAATTATTTCCCCCCGCAGGGGCCTGAAGGAAATATTTGGCTACCGCACTTGCTTTTCCTGGAGGCTTCTGGGTACAGTCCAGCGCAGTGTGATTCGACGTTCACGCCATGGCGCTATTGCGAGGAGCGAGATGGACGACTTTCCGACGAAGCCTGCGACGTTGATTAACCTCGGCGGCCTGATATTGAGGTCACAGACACTGATCACTGACGCTCTGTTGGCCTACGCAGAACGGGCAGATTCCCCGGATGATTCCTTTGATGCCCGCGAAGCCGCGAGAGAAATCAATCGGCTGGTAGAGGAATATCACCGCTAGGTGCGGGGAACAAGGAGACGGCAAGAAAGCCATTGAGGGCGTCAGAACCTGTGCCTACAGGGCGGCCCAGTACTCCTGGGCCGCCGGCCTCACGTGGTCGAGAACTGTGTAGGGGGCAGGAGCCAGCCACGAGAGGAGCAACGGAAGGGCCGCGCTGCCAGCAGGCGACGGCGCTGTTGCGGATTAGGACGGTCAGGGGACGTTTGACAACGAACTGTTAGGCGATCAAACGCCAGGAGAGGGCAAGTATCGCAGCAGGCACGGCCACTCTTCGTCCGTGAGCCGGTACGGGCCCCTGTAACGATTGCTGCCCTGGCTGTTGAACAACCCGCACTCGACGAAGGTCCCCTCGTTCGTGAGCACGGGATCACTCCGCAAGTCGTCTCGACTCACAATGGCCTCATCGTTGTTTTGAGTCACGACTCCCATCCACCATTGCCCCTTCTCCTCAAAGGGCTTGGTAGAGATGACTTCCCCCCGCACGACCACCACCTGTCGGCGCGCCTGGTAGTCCGCCTTCCACAGCAGGAACGGCTCCCCCGGTTTCGGCGCCTTATCGCCTCGGAAGTGTTGGGCCATCGACCAACGGAACTCGCGCCCGCGGACACCGTCCCTTTCCGGACGAAAGTTCTCTGGCTTCCCATCCCAAGCAAGCACCCAGCCCGGCATGGTCATTCCCCCTTCATCACTGGTCTGCGGTTTCCCCGCGGCGTTGCCTTGTCACCGCGACTGCCGTCGCAGACAGCCAGCCATGACGTGCTCCCTGGGGGCCAGGGTAGCGAGGCTTTAACACATCCCGATGCTCCTTCATTCACCCAAGCCACGCGCACACGGCTTCGGAGGGCCTGTGCGTCTCGCAGATACCTGGTGTCCAGAGGCTTGCAACGGGCCGGCCGCATGGTCCCAGTCCACCAACGGTCCGCGCGGGGCCCGCGCCGCAGACCAGCGACGCGGTCACGGCGAGGATCGAGTGCCCGGCAGGGCCCTCGCACGCCTTCGGCCGGTATGGGAGGGCCCACACACGATCTTTGGAGATCTACATTGCCCGAGGAGGGTGACGATCCATCAGCTTGGCTGATACAACAAGACTAAGATCAGCAGCCTAGACGTTGTGGGGGAAACGTGCCTAACGGCGTGTACAGCTGGCTACTTGAGGCAGTGTCAGCGTTCGGCAAGTCCTGCAAGACGAAGCTCGCTGGCGGTGGTGGAACGGAAGCAGCGATACGCAGCCCCCTGGAAGCCCTCCTCGCGGCTGTGGGCACCCATCACTCCCTCGATGAATTCACCTGGCATGACGAAGTGTCGATCCCCGAACTGGGTGTTCGCCCGGACTACGCGATCCAGATCGACGGTCTCGTCTCCGGCTACATTGAGATCAAGAAGCCGGGTCTCAGCGTCGATCCAGAATCGTTCACGGGCCGTAACAAGGCGCAGTGGGAGCGACTCCGAGACCTGCCGAACCTCCTGTACACCAACGGGACCGAGTGGCGTCTCTTCCGCAACGGTACCCAGCTCGGTGAGACGGTCTGGTTCACGGGATCTCTGAAGGTTGCTGGCGACAAGCTCGTACCCCAAGATCCTTCGGCTCTCGACGCGCTGCTGCAGGCGTTCCTACTCTGGGCTCCGCCCCCGATCCGCCAGGTATCTCGGCTGGTTCAACATGTCGCCCCTCTGTGTCGGCTGCTCCGCGGCGCCGTTCTTGAGCAACTTGCTGCCGAGGCCAAATCTCCAGCGAAAGACGGCATCGATGACCTGCGGCCGTTCTCGGGACTCAAGAGCGACTGGCGGAAGCTCCTGTTTCCCACGGCGAACGACGCTACCTTCGCCGACGGATACGCTCAGACGGTCACCTTCGCCCTCCTCCTGGCCCGTACCGAGGACATCGACCTCACGAAGGTGAGCCTCCACGAGGTCGGCCGCAAATTGGACGCGGGCCACGCACTCATGGGTAAGGCCTTGCAACTGCTCACGGACAACGTCAATCAGCGGTTCGAAGTAACCCTCAACCTGCTGCTCCGCACTATCAGCTGTGTGGACTGGCGGACCATTCGGCAGGGCAACCGTGACGCCTACCTCCACCTGTATGAGAACTTCCTCACCGTGTACGACGCCAACCTGCGCCAGAAGAGCGGCTCGTACTACACCCCCCGTGAGGTGGTCGAGGAGATGGTGCGTCTCACCGACGACGTGCTGCGCACGCGGCTGGCGAAGACACAGGGCTACGCCGAGGATGACGTACGCATAGTCGACCCCGCTATGGGTACTGGGACCTTCCTCCACACGATCATCGAGAGAGTCGCGTCGCAGGCTGCGGACCGGAGCGGTCCTGCCATGGCCAAGGACGCTATAAACCGGCTCGCCCGGCGACTGTATGGTTTCGAATTGCAGATGGGCCCCTTCGCTGTCGCCGAGATGCGCGCTTCGGACCTCCTGAAGCGCCACGACGCCACCTTGCCCAAGGGCGGGCTCAACCTCTTCGTGACCGACACTCTGGATAACCCGTTTGTCGAGGAGCAGGAACTGCTCTCGACGTACGGGGTGTTGTCAACCTCACGGAAACGTGCGAACGAGGTGAAAGGCAAGATCCCGGTCACCGTAGTGATCGGGAACCCGCCGTACGACCATAAGGCAGAAGACCGTGGCGGGTGGGTGGAGAAGCGTCCCAGAGGTAAGGAGCGGCCCCTGCTGGACGGATTTCGCTACCCAGGCAACGGCCGGTACGAGCACTTCCTGAAGAACATGTACGTGTACTTCTGGCGCTGGGCAACCTGGAAAGTGTTCGACGCCCATGAGGCCGACCAGCATGGCGTGATCTGCTTCATCACCCCGTCTGGGTTCGCCACTGGCCCAGGCGGCCGAGGCATGCGCGACTACCTGCGGCGTACCTGCGATGAGGGCTGGGTCATCAATCTCACTCCAGAGGGGCAGCGCCCCGACGTTGGCACCAGAGTCTTCCCCAAAGTCGCCCAACCGTTGGCCATCTGCATCTTCGTTCGGCGCAAAGACACAGATCCAGAACGGCCCGCTCGTATTCATTACCGGTCTGTTTCCGGAAAACAGCAGGAAAAGTTTCGGCAACTCAAGGAGATACGTCTAGACGACGAGGGCTGGCGTGACACGCACGATGCTGACATTCGGCCGTTCACTCCAGCCACTCAGTCAGGATGGGACGACTTCCCTGAGCTGGGGGATCTCTTCCCCTGGGGGAGTCTGGGTGTAACGTCGAATCGCTCCTGGGTGAGCTCGCCCTCCGCCGACACTCTTCGGCACCGATGGGCCCGTTTGATCGGGGAAA
This sequence comes from Streptomyces sp. NPDC048411, assembly GCF_040704695.1. Taxonomy (NCBI): domain Bacteria; kingdom Bacillati; phylum Actinomycetota; class Actinomycetes; order Kitasatosporales; family Streptomycetaceae; genus Streptomyces; species Streptomyces sp. NPDC048411. The sequence goes on along the minus strand of NZ_JBEZKL010000010.1, from coordinate 5,979 downwards.
GTGACCCAGCGGAGAAGGCAGAACTATTCAAGAAGACGCGAGACCGTGATCTCGAGCGGAAGAGGGCTTCGTTGCCGGGGCGGCGAACGCATGCCCTTCCGATCGGAGAGGAAAATTCCACCTCGCCAGATATGGCGCGCATAGCTAGGCGGAGCTTCGATCGACAGTGGCTTATCGCAGACAACCGCGTCATCGACTTCCCGCGACCCGACCTGTGGGCCGCCCTCCGGGAGAATCAACTCTTCCTTAATCAGCAATCAACGCATGTGATCGAGTCGGGGCCGGCTGTCATGGCAACGACTCTGATACCTGACACCGATCATTTCAATGGGCGTGGTGGCCGCAACATGCCCTTGCTCCACCCCGACGGAACCGCCAATGTTCCAAAGGGCCTGCTCACTTACATGGCGTCCGTGCTTGGCCTAGATGCCGTCACCGTCCAGGATATGGCCGCATACACGATTGGTGTAGCCGGGCACACTCTGTTCACTGAACATTTCTCCGAGGAGCTCCTGACTGCCGGTGTTCGACTTCCGCTGACGCGAGATCGGCAAATTTGGCAGAAGGCCGTTACTATCGGCTCTGAGGCCCTATGGGTCATGACCTACGGCGAATACTTGACGTCCCCGGAAGCCCCCTGGCCAGTTGGGGAGGTCGAGTTCCCAGTTGGTGATCCTCGTCAGGTCCGGTACCTAACTCACATCGGCGCGAAGCTGCCGGAGAAGATGTGGTACGAGGCCGCAACCGAGACATTGCATGTGGGCGAAAGCTCGTTCGGACCGGTTCCCCAGGAAGTGTGGAATTTCGACGTGGGAGGAATGCTGGTCCTGCGCCATTGGTTCGGGTACCGCAAGGATTCCCCCAACAACAAGAAGACAAGCCCTCTGGATAAGTGCCACGTTGATGTCTGGCCTGGTGAGTGGACGGAGGAACTCATCAAGTTGCTCTCCATGCTCCGGCGTCTGGTGAACCTGCTCCCTGCTCAGAGAGAGCTGCTGGCCGAAGTGTTGGCTAACCCTGTCATTACGGAAGAGAATCTACGGAATGAGGGGATCCTTCCCGTTCAGAAGGCCACCCGAAATCCACGGCGCAACGGCGCCCAGGAAGAGGCCCTCTTCCTGGACAGTTGAGTTGGTCGAGGTCAAGCATTCGAACTAGCATGCCTGATGGCTTCTTCAAGGGAATAGGTGCCCTGCGCTAGGCGACGCAAGGCGGGTGCAATACGGCACGGGTCGATCTCGGCTCCTTGATCCGATTCGACAGCGTCGGCAAACGCCGCCACGTCGGCCAACCGGCCCTCGGCTTTCTCCTGCTCAGCGCGATGGAACACAGCCGATCCTTGGGCGGTTGCCACGATCGCCTGGCTTGATTCCTTGATCAATCCCATCCACTGCAAGGTCGGCATGTCGGCCTGCATCTGATCCGGAGCAAGCCCACGGGCTACGGCAGCTTCCTCATTGGCGGAGATGGGAAGAGGGCCGAGTACCAGCTCGGCCAGCAGCCGATGTTGTGACTCGGTAAGAGCAACCTGTGGCACAGCCATGCACCATGCCTAGCACGTCATATGGTGTCCCGCCTTGAGCGGAGCTCCGTGTCGACTATCTCGCTACTTTGTTCGACCGATGGGGGTCTATACAGCCACAACTGATCATCGGCGGCCGTTCCCTATGGCCGTCCATCCGCACTCCCCGTTTCCGGTGAGGCGAGTCAGTTTCTCGCGTGCCATGCGAAACCCCCAGAATCGTTGCCCCGGTTGGGCCGTCGAGTACGACGGTACGAGGCCTATGCACGGCCGTCTATGCACTCTGGCGACTATGCGCGTTGTCTCTAAACACGGCTGTACACGGGCCTGTGAGGGGGCCTCAGGCAGTCCGGGGATGGTGCCGGTAGTAGGTGGCCGGAGAGATCCCCAGGAACTCACAGACACGGGCCACGGTCGGCTTCTCTCCGCTATCCCTGGCCAGCCTCTCGCGGGCTTCCTCGATGTCCTGGACGGTCACCCTGGCCCCGCCCCGCTTCTTCGGGGTCATGTCCGCCTCGATGCGGTCGACGGTCGCCGCGGCTTCCTCGGCAGCCTCGCCGGCCTCCAATTCAAGGCGCTTGGCCACACCCAGGAGGGCGACGGTACGGGAGATGAGAGCCTTCCCCTCATGCTCGATCAAGGTCGTGAGCAGGTGAGAGTTCACCTCTCTCAGGTCGCCTATCTCCTCCGACGCTGAGCGGGCCTGCGAGGGAGTCTCGGCCATGTGGATCAGGTGACCGATCACCAGAGGCGGGATACAGGAGACAGCCACGGTGAGGAGAGCAGAGCCCCCCATGTAGGTCTGCTCGATCAGGTGAGAGATGGACTGCGCGCTCATGGCCAAGACCAGGGCAGCCAGAGCCCCTACAAGGGCCGTCGCCTGTCCGGGGAGTCTCATCTTCCTTCGGTACGTGGCGATAGCGCCGGCCGAGAGCGCGTAGACGCTCAGGCAGACCGGCATGGCAGGGGCGTACTTGGCTGACCATCCCGCAGTGGAAGCGAGGGAGATTTCACCGGGAATGGACAGGTACAGGGCCGCGAGGCAGGCCGCGGGCAGCGCGACTCTCAGAATCGCCTTGACATACCAGGGCATGACGGTTGTAGGCATGGGTGTCCTCTCAGCCGAGGGAAGATGAAGGGGGTGGGTTCTCAGCTCAGAGGGAGGGCTGAAGCTCAACGCCGAGGAAATCGGCGGCACGGGTCATCTCGGCCCGGCAGTCAGAGCAAACGTCGCCCGGGGCGCCGTTCTTGATGGGCCGTTGACACCCGCCGCACTCGACCCGCACGGGGGCAACAGGACGGGGCGCCGGAACCGCAGCACTGGGCATGCGTTCCGGAGTGAAGTGCTTCAGCCGGTGAGAGATCAGGCCAGGAGCGGAGTCGATCTGCTCAGGAAGGGCAGCAGTGAGGCACTGAAGGATTTCGTCACTGGTGTACGCCTCACGCAGCCATGGCACCACCCGCGGGGTCAGGCGGGCTATCTCCTGGTCTGAGAGGGGCAGGCTCTTGTGAAGGCTCAGCCGCTCCAGGATTCGGCGGGCCTCACGGGCCATCTCGCGGCCGATCTTGTGCAGGAAAGTGGCTTCGGAGGCTTCTCCCTCCCCACCCTTCTCGGAGTCCTCAGACGGCCGTTCAGCGACTTCCTGAGTCTCAGGTTCCTGGGGTGGGGTGGTGTCTTTCTTGCTCTCTTTCTTTATCCCGTTAGGGATAGCCGCCGACGTACGGGCCTTCGACTCACCGACCGCCGACATGTGGTCAGTCGGAGAGACCGCAGCTTCCGGAGTGTCCGTAACGGTCGTGATGGTGACCCACTTGCCGGTCTCGGGGTCCTGGAGCTTGGTTCGGGAGACATAGCTGGCCTCGATCAGCTCGTTCATGGCCTTGGCGACTGCACGCCGGCCGTTGGGAACGAGATCAGTGATCCTCTCGACCGTTGCGCCCGAACCATCGGGGAGGGAGAGGAGACGAACGAGGAGGCCGACCGCTTCAAGGCTCAGGGAGCCATGCCGAGCGATGGCGTTGGAGACTTGCACATAGGCAGAAGTCTGCCGCGTACGATGGACGCGCATAGCTGAAGCTGACCCTTCAGTTGTGTGTCAGCGCCCGGTTGCCCCCGGGCGCGTGCCCCCAGGGTTGCCCCCCTGGGGGTTTTTCGTTTGCGAGCCGGAAACTTACAGGACGTTATGACAAACGTCCAATACTGTCACCCTCAGTAATAATTCTCGGAAGTCTCGAAGATGCGTCGGTGCCGCGGAGGACACCGCATCGACGCCTGCACCGCCTTCGGAAGAAACCCCTGGTCAGAGCTATCCGGGCTCCGTCGAAGAGTCACCACTAAGTCACTACGGGAACGCGTAACAACGGGTTTCAACGGGGATGAACGAGCAGAGGCCAGATCCGAAGACCTGGCCTCTGACCTGGGGTTATGCGCCTTGACCAGCCCTCTTAGTGATCAAGGGAAATCGCCCTACACGTTGAAGCGGAACTCCACCACGTCGCCGTCCTGCATCACGTACTCCTTGCCCTCCATGCGGGCCTTGCCCTTCGCGCGGGCCTCGGCGACCGAGCCCGTCTCGACCAGGTCCTCGAAGGAGATGATCTCCGCCTTGATGAAGCCCTTCTGGAAGTCGGTGTGGATGACACCGGCCGCCTCGGGGGCCGTGGCACCCTTCTTGATCGTCCAGGCGCGGGCTTCCTTCGGACCTGCCGTGAGGTAGGTCTGGAGGCCCAGGGTGTCGAAGCCGACGCGGCCGAGGGTGGCCAGGCCGGGCTCTTCCTGACCCATGGACTGGAGGAGTTCGAGGGCCTCGTCGTCGTCGAGTTCGATGAGCTCGGACTCGATCTTGGCGTTGAGGAAGATCGCCTCGGCGGGGGCGACCAGGGTGCGCTGTTCGTTCTTGAAGTCCTCGTCGACCAGCTCGTCCTCGTCGACGTTGAAGACGTAGAGGAAGGGCTTGGTGGTGAGGAGGTGCAGCTCGTGGAGGAGCTTGCCCTTCTCGGTGCCTGCGGTGATACCCGCGGCGAAGAGGGTCTGGCCGGACTCCAGGATCTTCTGGGCCTCCTCGACCGTGGCGAGGACCGCGACCTTCTCCTTCTGGAGGCGGGACTCCTTGGTGAGACGCGGGACGGCCTTCTCGATGGACTGGAGGTCGGCGAGGATCAGCTCGGTGTTGATCGTCTCGATGTCGTCCTTGGGCGAGACCTTGCCGTCGACGTGGACGACGTTCTCGTCCTTGAAGGCACGGATGACCTGGCAGATCGCGTCGGACTCGCGGATGTTCGCGAGGAACTTGTTGCCGAGGCCCTCGCCCTCGCTCGCGCCGCGCACGATGCCGGCGATGTCCACGAAGTCGACGGTGGCCGGGAGCAGCTTCTGGGAGTTGAAGATCTCCGCGAGCTTGTTCAGACGCGCGTCGGGGACGCCGACCACGCCGACGTTCGGCTCGATCGTGGCGAACGGGTAGTTGGCCGCCAGCACGTCGTTCTTGGTCAGGGCGTTGAACAGGGTCGACTTGCCGACATTCGGCAGACCGACGATTCCGATCGTGAGCGACACGTTGGCGACTTCCTGCAGTAAGGATGGATGGGCCGATTCTCCAGTTTACGGGCGGGGGCAAGCGGGTAATCACAGGTCTGGCGCGGGGGCGATCCGGTTCCCGTTCGGCCATGTGGCATCGAACTCATCGCCAAGGTCACCCAAAGGGCGTGTCCAACGCGTCCGTCCTCCCGCTCCGCGACCTACGTTGTCCCGGTGGAGCAGCCCAGAACACGTCCCCCTCGGCACCGGCAGTCGTCGCAGCAGTTCCCGCAGGGCACCCTCGACGAGGCCGACACCGTCTATCGGGCTGTGGGCTCGCCAGGCCCGCGGGCACGCCCGGTGCCGCCCGCCGTGCTCGCGCTGCGTCGGCTGCCCAGTCCTCGGCTCACCGGCATCGGTGCCGGATTGTTCGCCGCCGCCGCCATGTTCTCGCTGGCGTGCCTCGACTGGCTGCTGTTCGATGGTTCGCCGGTGGTGTACGGGGTTCTGTTCCTGCCGGTCAGCGCGCTGACCGCACTGTGGGTGCGGCCGGCGGATCTGGTGACCGCACCGATCAGCGTGCCGATCGCGTTCGCCGTCGGTGTGATTCCGATCTCCGGCGGCACGGGCGGCTTCGGCGGGCAGACGATGGCGGTCGTCACCGCGCTCGCCGTCCATGCCGGCTGGCTGTACGGCGGCACGCTCGTCGCGGGGCTCATCGCCACCGTGCGCAAGGTCCGGCTGATGCGGCAGCGCCGGCGGCGGATGCTGCTGGCCGCACGGGCGGCGCGGACCCGTCGTCCGAAGGGCTAGGGCCTGTTCTGAGTTCCCCGTCGTCCGCGCGCAGCGCGGGCGCAGCGGTGGTCGGTGCGTGCGATCGGCGTGCGGCGTCGCAGGTCATGTGGCGGAGCCACCTGTCCTGCGGTGCCGTGCGACGAGC